>NZ_KV826325.1:0-38072 GCF_001835895.1 Staphylococcus sp. HMSC034C12
GCTGATATTGAGACCGTGAGGTCTCTTTTTTTATTTTAAAATATATATCTATATATAACTAATTAAAAGATGACTAAATGAATATACACTAAGGATTGCTAGCATAGTGACTTTCATAAAAAAGTCCACGTTCAATGACTACCAATCCAAAATGAGTCAGAACTCATTTCTTCTATTTAAACAGTAAGTGCTTTAATAAGCGCATTAACATGCTTCTCTAATTTTTCTTCTGGGATACCTCCAAAGCCAATTAAGAAGGTAGGAGATTGTACTTTTTTGTTGCTATAAAGATAAGGCGTTAATTTAAGATTGCATTTTTTCGTTCTTTTTATGCATTCATTTAATGTTAAATTATTTTTAACTACAAGTGTGAAGTGCATTCCTGTTAGTGCGCCTTCAATTTTCAATTGTCCTTTATATGGTGTTAGTTTTTCTAAAATAAAAGTTAATTTATTTTTATATATTCTTCTCATTTTATTAAGATGACGTTCAAAGCTACCAGTTGCCATAAATTGTGCTACCATATGTTGTAGATGTACAGGCACAGTATTGCTTTCAACGTATTTCATCTCTCGGAATAATTTTAGCAGTTTATTTGGTAAGACAATGTATGCCATACGACAACTTGGATAAAGCGATTTCGAAAATGTACTAATATATATTACTTTTTGTTTTTTATCTAAATTCTGTAATGCTGGAATAGGTTTTCCGAAATATCTAAATTCTGAATCATAATCATCTTCAATAATATATCGTTCTTTCTTTTGTTGTGCCCATTTTATAAGTTGTGTGCGCTTCTTTAAACTCATCACATATCCTGTTGGAAATTGATGAGATGGTGTGATATATAAAATATCATTATTTTTTTGAAAGACTTCATCGATATTAATTCCATCTTTTTCTACTCTAGCTTGTGTATAACTTATTCTATGCTTATCCAGTACATGTTTAATTGGTGGATAACTAGGTTGTTCTATAATAAATGATGAATCTTTTAATAAATCAGTGACCATATTTAATAATTGTTCAGTTGAAGAGCCAATTATGATTTGATCTGGATGACAAGATACTCCTCTACTATTAAATAAATAATGAGAAATTTGCTGTCTTAAGTTAAATTCTCCTTGAACGCTTCCTTTACTCAAAAGGGCAAGTTGATCTTCTTCAAATACTTCTTTAGCATACCTTTTAAATAAATGGCTAGGAAAATGTTCAGCATCAATTTCAGCTAAATTGAATTGATACTGATACGTATTTTTCTGTGTAGTCTTATCAGTTTCTAATATATCACTTATGTCAGGGTAACTATTTGTTACTGGCAATGATTGAATTTCTGAAACATAATAACCTGAACGTGGTTTTGAGTATATAAATCCTTCATCTAAAAGTAACTGATAGGCATGCTCAATTGTAGTATGACTAAGTGATAAATGTTCACTCAACTGTCTTTTAGATGGAAATTTATCGTTTGATTCATATACACCTTCAATAATTTGTTTTTTTAACTTTTCATATAAAGAAATATATAATGATTTTTTCTTCGTCATAAATCTGACCCCTAATTTTTTATTAAAATTGTACCTTTTTAAACATCAGTTTATATTTTAAAATGGATTTAATCAATTGAAAAGGGGTTTTATAAATGTCTAAAATTGTAGGATCTGAAAGAGTTAAACGCGGTATGGCTGAAATGCAAAAAGGCGGCGTCATTATGGATGTTGTGAATGCTGAACAAGCTAGAATCGCAGAGGAAGCTGGAGCAGTAGCAGTTATGGCCTTAGAACGCGTACCATCTGATATTAGAGCAGCTGGTGGTGTAGCACGTAGTGCCAATCCTAAAATTGTTGAAGAAGTAATGAATGCTGTTTCAATTCCAGTAATGGCTAAAGCACGTATTGGTCATATTACAGAAGCACGTGTATTAGAAGCTATGGGTGTAGACTATATTGATGAATCTGAAGTTCTTACTCCTGCAGATGAAGAATTTCATTTAAGAAAAGATCAATTTACTGTACCATTTGTTTGTGGTTGCCGTAATTTAGGCGAAGCAGCACGACGTATTGGCGAAGGTGCAGCGATGTTACGTACTAAAGGAGAACCTGGAACAGGTAATATTGTAGAAGCTGTACGTCACATGAGAAAAGTTAATTCTGAGGTTAGTCGTCTAACTGTAATGAATGACGATGAAATTATGACTTATGCCAAAGAATTAGGTGCACCATATAATGTATTAAAACAAATTAAAGAAGAAGGTCGTTTACCAGTAGTAAACTTTGCAGCTGGTGGTGTAGCAACACCTCAAGATGCTGCCTTAATGATGGAATTAGGTGCTGATGGGGTATTTGTGGGTTCAGGTATTTTTAAATCTGAAGCGCCAGAAAAATTTGCAAAAGCTATTGTTCAAGCTACAACTCATTATCAAGATTATGAATTAATTGGAAAATTAGCAGCTGAATTAGGAACTGCAATGAAAGGTTTAGATATAAATAAAATCTCATTAGAAGAACGTATGCAAGAGCGTGGTTGGTAATTTATGAAGATTGGTGTATTAGCGTTACAAGGTGCAGTACGTGAACATATTCGTCACATTGAATTAAGTGGTCACGAAGGTATAGCAGTTAAGAAAGTTGAACAATTAGATGAAATTGATGGTCTTATTCTCCCTGGTGGTGAATCTACAACTTTAAGAAGACTTATGGATTTATATGGCTTTAAAGAAAAATTACAACAATCTGATTTACCAATGTTTGGAACTTGCGCAGGTCTTATTGTGCTTGCAAAAGATGTAGAAGGTGAGACAGGATATCTAAAAAAATTAGATATTACTGTTGCGCGTAATTCCTTTGGTAGACAAGTAGATAGTTTTGAAGCTGAGTTAGATGTTAAAGGTATTGCAAAAGATATAGAAGGTGTCTTTATAAGAGCACCACATATTGTTAGTGTAGAAAATAATGTAGAAATATTAAGTTCTATTAGTGATAAAATAGTAGCTGTTAAGCAAGGGAAATACCTAGGTGTGTCTTTCCATCCAGAATTAACAGATGATTATCGTATAACTCAGTATTTTATTGAACATATAGTTAAATAAAAAAAAGCTTGAGATTAAAGTCTCAAGCTTTTTCTTATTAAATGAAGAATCCAGCGATAGCAGCTGAAATAAATGATACAAGTGTTGCACCGAATAATAACTTAATACCAAAACGTGCTACGACATCACCTTTTTCAGAGTTAAGTGATTTAATCGCACCAGAAATGATACCAATAGAACTAAAGTTAGCAAATGAAACTAGAAATACAGACGTAATACCTTTTGCATGTTCAGAAATATCCTTCAAGCTTCCAAGTGATTGCATAGCAACAAATTCATTAGATAATAATTTTGTTGCCATCACAGAACCTGATTTAACTGCATCCTGCCAAGGAACACCTGCTAAGAAAGCAAATGGCGCAAACACAAAACCAATTAACGTTTGGAAATCCCATTTGATTGCTCCGCCAGAAATTAAACTAAAAATACCACTTACAAGGCCATTTAATAAAGCAATGATTGCAATGTAGCCAATTAACATTGCACCAACGATAACTGCTACTTTGAAACCATCTAAAATATATTCACCTAACATTTCAAAAAATGATTGTTTTTTAGTTTCTGATTCATCCACTAGCAATTTATCATCTTCTTCATTAACTGTATAAGGGTTAATAATAGAAGCAATAATGAAGCCACCAAATAAGTTTAATACAACCGCTGTAACAACGTATTTAGGTTCAATCAATGTAAAATATGCACCGATAATAGATGCAGATACAGTAGACATTGCAGAAGCAGTTAAAGTATATAAACGTTGTTTAGGTATATATGGTAATTGTTGTTTTAATGAAATAAATACTTCAGATTGGCCAAGAATCGCAGCTGCTACTGCATTATATGATTCTAAACGCCCCATACCATTAATTTTAGAGATTAAGAACCCTAACACATTAATAATCCATGGAAGAATTCTAGTATATTGTAAAATACCAATTAATGCCGAAATAAATACGATTGGTAATAAGACACTAAAGAAGAATGGTGGATTTTTTGGATCTACAAATTTAAATCCTCCAAAAACAAAATTAACCCCTTCAGCAGCTTTTTGTAACAAATAGTTAAATCCATTTGAAATACCACCAATAATTGTAATACCAGCAGTCGTTTTCAAAAGAATAAATGCGAATATAAGTTGAATAATTAATAATAATCCAACATAATGCCAACGAACATTCTTTTTATCTGAACTAAATAAAAATGCCAGCGCTAAAAAGACAATAATCCCAATGATCCCAATAAGAATATGCATAATTCTACTCCTTTAAAATTCTCTTTATCTTATATAATACAATAAAATAATAGAAGTAACATTAATATTTTTAAATAAAAAAACAAATTGGTTGAAAAAGGTCAAAGTTGGTCATATAATATAGTCAAAGAAGGTCAAAAGGGGTGGTAAATCATGCACAACATGTCTGACATCATAGAACAATACATTAAACAATTATTTGAAGAAAGTAATGAAGATATGGTAGAAATTCAAAGAGCTAATATTGCTCAACGTTTCGATTGTGTGCCTTCTCAACTCAACTATGTTATTAAAACGAGATTTACAAATGAACATGGTTATGAAATAGAAAGTAAACGTGGTGGAGGAGGATATATCCGAATCACGAAAATTGAAAATAAAGATGCAACGGGTTATATTAATCATCTATTGCAATTAATTGGTCCTTCTATATCTCAACAGCAAGCATATTATATAATTGATGGTTTGTTAGATAAAGGATTAATTAGTGATAGAGAAGCAAGAATGATTCAAGTGATTATTGATCGTGAAACACTATCAATGGATGTTGTTTCTAGAGATATTATTAGAGCAAATATTCTCAAACGATTATTACCTATCATTAATTACTATTAATAAATAATAAAGAAATGCGAGGTGTCTATGTGTGCTTTGCGAAAATTGTCATTTAAATGAAGCAGAGGTTAAACTCACAGTAAAAAGTAAAGATGGTACCTCTGAAAAGTGGGTGTGTTCAGAATGTGCGCAAGGAGAGCAACCTTGGAATCAACAAGAACATGCTGCGTCACATTCAGAGTTTCAAGATGATATTGAAGAAGCCTTTGTAGTCAAACAAATCTTACAACATTTAGCAACTAAACACGGATTAAATTTTCATGAAGTAGCATTTCAAGAAGAAAAACGATGTCCTACATGTAATATGACATTGAAAGATATAGCTCATGTAGGTAAATTTGGATGTGCAAATTGCTATGCAGTATTTAAAGAGGATATTGTTGATATTGTAAGACGAGTACAAGGTGGACAATTTGAACATGTAGGCAAGATGCCTCGTTCTTCACATCATAAACTGGCAATAAAAAAACAAATTGAAGAAAAAACGAATTACTTAAATATATTAATTGAAAAGCAAAAATTTGAAGAAGCAGCTGTCATTAGAGATGAAATTAAAGCCTTGAAACATGAAAGCGAGATGGAGCATGATGAATGATATGGATGCACATATTAGTGAATGGATGAAAGAAACAGATGAATCTCCCATTGTAATGTCTTCGCGTATTCGTTTAGCACGTAATTTAGAAAATCATGTTCATCCTTTAATGTTTCCATCTGAACAAGCAGGTTTTAGAGTAATCAATGAAGTGCAAGATGCACTACCTAATTTATCTTTAATGCGTTTAGATACCATGGACCAACAAAGTAAGATGAAGTTAGTGGCTAAACATCTCATTAGTAAAGAATTGATTAAACAACCAGCTTCAGCGGTGTTATTAAATGACGATGAATCTTTAAGTATTATGATTAATGAAGAAGATCATATACGAATTCAAGCAATGGGTAATGATTTATCTCTGACAGATTTATATCAAAAGGCTTCAGAAATTGATGATATTCTTGATGAACAATTAGAAATTAGTTTCGATGAAGATTTAGGTTATTTAACGACTTGTCCTACAAATATTGGGACTGGAATGCGAGCAAGTGTGATGCTTCATTTACCTGGATTATCTATAATGAAACGTATGAATCGTATTGCACAAACAATTAATCGTTTTGGATTTACGATTCGAGGTATATATGGCGAGGGTTCGCAAGTTTATGGTCATATTTATCAAATTTCAAATCAACTTACATTAGGTAAGACAGAAGAAGATATTATTGACCAGCTGACAGAAGTAGTTCAACAAATTATTAATGAAGAAATGCAAATTCGTGAACGTTTAACACAATATAGTGAATTAGAAACGCTTGACCGTATTTATCGTTCGTTAGGAATATTACAAAATAGCCGTATGATATCAATGGAAGAAGCGTCATATAGATTAAGTGAAATTAAGTTAGGCATAGATTTAGGATATTTAAATTTAAGTAACTTTAAGTTTAATGAATTAATGGTAAGTATCCAATCTGCGTTTTTATATAATGATGAAGATGAAAACGTATCTGTAAATGAAAAACGGGCAAATATATTAAGAAAACATACAAATTAGGAGGTTGTAAACGATATGTTATTTGGTAGATTAACTGAACGCGCACAACGTGTATTAGCACATGCACAAGAAGAAGCAATTCGTTTAAATCATTCGAACATTGGTACTGAGCACTTACTACTTGGATTAATGAAAGAACCAGAAGGTATTGCTGCTAAAGTACTTGAAAGTTTTAATATTACTGAAGATAAAGTTATTGAAGAAGTTGAAAAATTAATCGGTCATGGTCAAGAACATTCAGGTACGTTGCACTATACCCCAAGAGCTAAAAAAGTCATTGAACTATCAATGGATGAGGCAAGAAAATTGCATCATAATTTTGTAGGTACAGAACATATTTTATTAGGTTTAATTCGTGAAAATGAAGGAGTAGCAGCACGTGTATTTGCTAACTTAGATTTGAATATTACAAAAGCACGTGCACAAGTAGTGAAAGCATTAGGTAGTCCTGAAATGAATACTAAAAATGCAACTGCAAATAAATCAAACAACACTCCTACATTGGATGGACTAGCACGAGACTTAACAGTTATTGCTAAAGACGGTACGTTAGATCCAGTTGTGGGTAGAGATAAAGAAATTACACGTGTTATTGAAGTATTAAGTCGTAGAACTAAAAATAACCCTGTACTTATTGGTGAACCAGGTGTAGGTAAAACAGCCATTGCTGAAGGTCTTGCACAAGCTATTGTAAATAATGAAGTGCCAGAAACGCTAAAAAATAAACGTGTAATGTCACTAGATATGGGAACAGTCGTGGCAGGTACTAAATATCGTGGTGAATTCGAAGAACGTTTGAAAAAAGTCATGGATGAAATCCATCATGCAGGTAATGTCATTTTATTCATTGATGAATTGCATACACTAGTTGGTGCTGGTGGCGCAGAAGGTGCAATTGATGCATCTAATATTTTAAAACCAGCGTTAGCGCGTGGTGAATTACAATGCATTGGTGCAACAACATTAGATGAATATCGTAAAAACATCGAAAAAGATGCTGCATTAGAACGTCGTTTCCAACCTATTCAAGTTGATGAACCTTCTGTAGAAGATACTGTTGCTATTCTAAAAGGTTTACGTGATCGCTATGAAGCTCATCATCGTATTAATATTTCTGATGAAGCACTGGAAGCGGCTGCTAAATTAAGTAACCGTTATGTATCTGATCGTTTCCTACCAGATAAAGCAATTGATTTGATTGACGAAGCAAGTTCAAAAGTGAGACTAAAAAGTCACACAACTCCAAATAATTTAAAAGAGATTGAACAAGAAATTGAAAAAGTTAAAAATGAAAAAGATGCTGCCGTCCATGCACAAGAATTTGAAAATGCAGCTAACTTAAGAGATAAACAATCAAAACTTGAAAAACAATATGAAGATGCTAAAAATGAATGGAAGACATCTCAAGGTGGACAATCAACGTCATTATCTAAAGAAGATATTGCTGAAGTTATTGCAGGATGGACAGGTATTCCATTAACTAGAATTAATGAAACAGAGTCAGATCGTTTGCTTAATTTAGAAGAAACATTACATGATCGAGTAATTGGACAAAACGATGCTGTAACTTCTATTAGTAAAGCAGTTCGTCGTGCACGTGCAGGCCTAAAAGACCCTAAACGTCCAATCGGTAGTTTCATTTTCTTAGGACCAACTGGTGTAGGTAAAACAGAACTTGCACGTGCATTAGCTGAATCAATGTTTGGTGAAGAAGACGCAATGATACGTGTTGATATGAGTGAATTTATGGAGAAACATGCTGTGAGTCGTTTAGTTGGAGCGCCTCCAGGTTATGTAGGCCATGATGATGGCGGTCAATTAACTGAAAAAGTTAGACGTAAGCCATATTCTGTTATCCTATTTGATGAAATTGAAAAAGCGCATCCAGATGTGTTTAATATCTTATTACAAGTACTTGATGATGGACATCTAACTGATACAAAAGGGCGTCAAGTTGATTTCCGTAATACTGTTATTATTATGACATCAAATGTAGGAGCACAAGAACTACAAGATCAACGTTTCGCTGGATTCGGTGGTGCATCTGAAGGACAAGATTATGAAACAATTCGTAGAACTATGATGAAAGAACTTAAAAATTCATTCCGTCCTGAGTTCTTAAACCGTGTAGATGATATTATTGTTTTCCATAAATTAACAAAAGATGAACTTAAAGAAATTGTGACTATGATGGTAAATAAATTAACAAAACGTTTATCAGAACAAGATATTAATATTGTAGTTACTGATAAAGCTAAAGAAAAAATTGCCGAAGAAGGATATGATCCAGAATACGGTGCTCGTCCATTAATTAGAGCAATTCAAAAAACAGTTGAAGATAATTTAAGTGAATTGATACTTGATGGTAATCAAATTGAAGGAAAAGAAGTCACAATTGATCATGATGGTAATGAATTCAAATATGATATCCATGATAAACAAGAAAATAATATAGAAGATACAAAAGAACCAGCAACAGAAGAATAAAAAGAGCTTAAATTCAGAGTCTAGGAGTCATTAAATCCTAGACTCTTCTTTTCATTTATATATATATTTAAATTTGTCATTATAACTGGATACATATAAAATAGATATGTTCAAAAAAATCGGAGGTGCAGTTTTGGCCAAGAAAAAAGTAATTTTCGAATGTATGGCTTGTGGATATCAGTCTCCTAAATGGATGGGAAAATGTCCGAATTGTGGTGCTTGGAATCAAATGGAGGAAATTATTGAAAAGACTTCCAATCCAAAGCATGGCGTAAAAGCAAAAGAGACACAAGCAAAAGTACAGAAATTAAATAGTATTAAGCATGAGGCAACACCGAGAGTTCAAACGGACTCTAAAGAATTTAATCGTGTACTTGGTGGTGGAATTGTTAGTGGATCACTCGTACTGATTGGCGGCGACCCAGGTATTGGGAAATCTACATTATTATTACAGATTTGTGCAT
The DNA here is from genome assembly GCF_001835895.1 of Staphylococcus sp. HMSC034C12. Lineage (NCBI taxonomy): Bacteria > Bacillati > Bacillota > Bacilli > Caryophanales > Staphylococcaceae > Staphylococcus > Staphylococcus sp. HMSC034C12. The sequence continues at coordinate 9,502 of NZ_KV826325.1, forward strand.
CGTTATCACAGAAACTTAATGTACTTTATATCACGGGTGAAGAATCACTAAATCAAACGAAATTGCGTGCAGATCGTCTAGAGGAAGACTCTAGTAATTTAAATGTACTAGCTGAAACAGATTTAGAAGTTATTCATCAAACCGTGGAACAAGAGCGCCCAGACATACTTGTTGTCGATTCAATTCAAACGATTTATCATCCTGAGATTAGTTCAGCACCTGGCTCAGTATCACAAGTTCGAGAAAGTACACAAAGTTTAATGAATATTGCAAAACAAATGAATATCGCAACTTTTATAGTAGGTCACGTAACAAAAGAAGGGCAAATTGCTGGTCCAAGACTATTAGAACATATGGTAGATACAGTTTTATACTTCGAAGGTGATGAACACCATGCTTATCGAATTCTAAGAGCAGTTAAAAATCGTTTTGGTTCAACAAATGAAATGGGTATTTTTGAAATGAAACAAAGTGGTTTGAAAGGGGTACAAAACCCTTCAGAAATGTTTTTAGAAGAACGCTCTACAAATGTTCCAGGATCAACAATTGTGGCTACTATGGAAGGCACACGACCACTATTGATTGAGGTGCAATCTCTAGTAACACCTACTACATTTAATAATCCAAGACGAATGGCCACAGGCATCGACCACAATCGACTTAGCTTGCTTATGGCTGTTTTAGAGAAAAAAGAAAATTATCTTTTACAACAACAAGATGCTTACATTAAAGTAGCGGGTGGAGTGAGACTTACTGAACCGGCTGTAGATTTAAGTATTATTGTAGCGACTGCTTCAAGTTTTAAAGATAAAGCCGTAGATGGTTTGGATTGTTATATTGGTGAAGTGGGATTAACTGGTGAGGTAAGACGAGTATCGCGTATCGAGCAACGTGTACAAGAAGCGGCAAAACTAGGATTTAAGAGAGTGATTATTCCCCAAACGAATATAGGTGGATGGACATTCCCAGAAGGTGTTCAGGTCGTTGGTGTGACAACGGTACATGATGCCTTAACATATGCGTTTAGTAATCGCTCATCATAGGCATTTAAAGGGGTGATAACGTATGAAGGTATTAAAAGGAATTATTATTATAATCTACATCATTCTTGGTGCATCATTTGGAATCATGTTAATTCCAGAAATTTTAAATGATTTAGGTATGAACAACCATCCCATTTATACTAATCATTATGTTGATGGTTTAATAGGGATGATTGTATTCTTTCTAATATTTGGGTTATTTATTAATAAAGTAACACGATTACTTAAAGAAGCTGAAATGTGGATTATGCAACGTAGTGCAGTTGAAATTTTGTTTGCTACACTAGGATTAGTCGTTGGTTTATTTATTTCAGTAATGGTTTCATTTATTTTAGAAATGATAGGAAATTCTATATTAAATCACCTTGTGCCTATTATTATTACATTATTATTATGTTATTTAGGATTCCAGTTTGGTTTGAAAAAGCGTGATGAAATGCTTATGTTTTTGCCAGAAAATATAGCACGTTCAATGTCTAAAAATAATATCAGCGCCATACCTAAACTGTTAGATACAAGTGCAATTATTGATGGAAGAATTTTAGATATTATTAAATGCGGATTTATAGATGGAGAAATTCTTATTCCTCAAGGAGTTATAAATGAATTACAAGTAGTTGCAGATGCTAATGATAGTATCAAACGTGAAAAAGGACAACGTGGATTAGATATTTTAAATCAACTTTATGATTTAGACTATCCAACTCGTGTGATTCATCCTCAAAAATCTCATAGTGATATTGACAAACTGTTAGTTGAATTAGCTCAAGTTTATCATGCTCATGTCATTACAACCGATTTCAACTTGAATAAGGTATGTCATGTTCAAGGGATTACTGCATTAAATGTTAATGATTTGTCAGAAGCAATTAAACCCAATGTTCATCAAGGTGACCGACTTAATATTTTATTAACTAAAATGGGTAAAGAACCTGGCCAAGGGGTAGGATATCTAGATGATGGAACAATGGTAGTTGTAGATCATGCCAAATCTCTTATAGGTAAACAGGTTGAATTAGAAGTCATTAGTTTATTACAAACATCATCTGGTCGTATTATATTTGCTAAGACTATAGAGGAGTCCTTAAGTGAATAGAGAAAAGGGTTTCATGTGAAACGTATTCATTTATAAATTATTGTATAACATTTTTCGCTATGAGATATTGATGAGTAACGTAACAACAACAGCAATAGACTTATCAAACCAGCCAATTAATGCTACAATAATAAGGAAATGCGAAGTTGATCTAAGTATAGATTAGAAGTTAAAGTTATTCAAAAACGATTCTTTAAAGATTGTTTGGGATAACTTTTTTCTAATGAAAGAAATCATTCGCTATAAAGAATGAATAACAAAATTAGGAGTGAAACGAATGAGTGAACGCGTAAGAGTAAGATATGCGCCAAGTCCAACTGGATATTTACACATCGGAAATGCAAGAACTGCATTATTTAATTATTTATTTGCTAAACATTATGATGGAGATTTTGTAGTACGTATTGAAGATACAGATAGTAAAAGAAATCTTGAAGATGGAGAATCTTCACAATTTGATAACTTAAAATGGTTAGGCTTAGATTGGGATGAATCTATCGATAAAGACAAAGGTCATGGTCCTTATCGTCAGTCTGAACGTGCAGACATCTATAATCCACTTATTCAACAATTATTAGATGAAGATAAAGCATACAAATGTTACATGACTGAAGAAGAATTAGAAGAAGAACGTGAAGCTCAAATTGCTCGTGGAGAAATGCCACGATATGGCGGTAAACATGCACATCTAACTGAAGAACAACGTCAACAATTTGAAGTTGAAGGACGCAAACCCGCTATTCGTTTCCGTGTTCCAAAAGATAAAACATATACATTTGATGATATGGTTAAAGGAGAAATTTCTTTTGACTCTAATAATATTGGAGATTGGGTTATCGTGAAAAAAGATGGCGTCCCTACGTATAATTTCGCGGTAGCAGTAGATGATCACTATATGGAAATTTCTGATGTTATTCGTGGAGATGATCATGTATCAAATACACCTAAGCAATTAATGATTTATGAAGCATTTGGTTGGGAATCACCACGTTTTGCGCATATGTCATTAATTGTAAATGAACAACGTAAAAAATTAAGTAAACGAGATGGCCAAATTTTACAATTTATCGAGCAATATCGTGATTTAGGTTATTTACCTGAAGCGTTATTCAATTTTATTGCTTTACTAGGTTGGTCTCCTGAAGGTGAAGATGAGATCTTTTCTAAAGAAGAATTCATTAAGATTTTTGATGAACAACGTCTTTCTAAATCTCCAGCAATGTTTGATAGACAAAAATTAGCTTGGGTTAACAACCAATATATGAAAACAAAAGATACAGAAACAGTATTTGAGCTTGCTTTACCACACTTGATCAAAGCAAATTTAATTCCTGAAAATCCAAGTGAAGAAGATAAAGAATGGGGACGCAAATTAATTGGTCTTTATCAAAAAGAAATGAGTTATGCAGGAGAAATTGTTCCGTTATCAGAAATGTTCTTCCATGATATGCCTGAATTAGGTGAAGAAGAACAAGAGGTATTAAATGGCGAACAAGTTCCTGAATTAATGTCTCATTTATATGGTAAATTAGAAGCGCTTGAACCATTTGAAGCTGCTGAAATTAAAAAAACGATTAAAGAAGTACAAAAAGAAACGGGTATTAAAGGTAAACAATTATTTATGCCTATTCGTGTAGCAGTGACTGGTCAAATGCATGGTCCTGAATTACCGAATACAATTGAAGTATTAGGAAAAGAAAAAGTACTATCTCGTTTAAAAAAATATGTTTAAAACAATGTTAATATAATAAGTCAGACACACATGTTTAAACTTGAAATTTTATAAAAAACTTCTTATGATAAAATTAAACATATGTTAGTTAAAGGATTAGTAAATATACGATAATGTTGTTAGAGAGTATGCGGTTGCTGTGAGCATATCATTATCTATATCGAATGCACCTTTGAATGTTCAATTAAATATAGAAATGAGTATGATAAGGTAGACTAGTATGTTCATCAACTTACTTTATCTAAAATGAAGAGTGGAACCGTGCAATAGCGCCTCTAGCAGTTAATGTTAGGGGCGCTTTTTTTAAATATTTGAATTATTATACATGGACTGTAAGATATTCATAATATATAGAAAATGGGGAGGCGAGCGTCTTGATAAAAAGAATGAAAGATGATGTAAAAATGGTATTTGAACAAGACCCTGCAGCACGTACAACATTTGAAGTAATCACAACTTATGCAGGCTTGCATGCGGTATGGAGTCACTTAATTGCACATAAATTATATAATAAAAAACACTACGTTTTAGCGAGAATGATTTCACAAGTATCTCGCTTTTTTACAGGAATTGAAATTCATCCTGGAGCAAAAATCGGAAAACGTCTATTTATTGATCATGGTATGGGTGTAGTCATTGGTGAAACATGTACGATTGGAGATAACGTAACTATTTATCAAGGCGTGACACTTGGTGGTACAGGTAAACAAAAAGGAAAGCGTCATCCAGATATTGGAGATAATGTTTTAATTGCAGCAGGATCAAAAGTTTTAGGAAATATCCAAATTAATTCTAATGTTAATATTGGTGCGAATTCAGTAGTCTTACAATCTGTGCCAAGTTATACAACAGTTGTAGGCATTCCAGGTCATATTGTTAAACAAGAAGGAAAACGAATTGGGAAAACATTTGATCATCGTAATTTGCCTGATCCTTTATTTGAACAAATTAAGCAACTAGAACGACAATTGGAAAAAGCTAAGAATGGAGAGATTAAAGATGATTACATTATATAATACTTTAACACGTCAAAAAGAGGTGTTTAAGCCTATTGAGCCTGGTAAGGTAAAAATGTATGTATGTGGACCTACAGTGTATAATTACATTCATATTGGTAATGCCCGTCCAGCAATTAATTATGACGTGGTACGTCGATATTTTGAATATAAAGGCTATACGGTTGATTACGTATCTAATTTTACTGATGTAGATGATAAACTCATTAATCGGTCTAAAGAATTAAATGAAAGTGTGCCAGAAATTGCTGATCGATATATCAAGGCATTCTATGAAGATGTAGGGGCACTTAATGTTAAAAGAGCGACATCTAATCCGCGAGTAATGAATCATATGGATGAAATCATTGACTTCATTAAACAACTTGTAGATGAAGGTTATGCATATGAAAGTAATGGAGATGTGTATTTTAGAACCCGTAAATTTGATGGATATGGTAAATTAAGTCATCAGTCTATTGATGATTTAAAAGTTGGCGCTCGTATAGAAGCAGGTGAACAAAAAGAGGATGCATTGGACTTTACGCTATGGAAAAAGGCAAAACCTGGAGAAATTAGTTGGGAGAGCCCATTTGGACAAGGACGTCCAGGATGGCATATTGAATGCTCTGTAATGGCTTATCATGAATTGGGAAAAACAATTGATATCCATGCAGGAGGATCAGATTTACAATTTCCACATCATGAAAATGAAATAGCGCAATCTGAAGCACACAATCACGCGCCTTTTGCTAATTATTGGATGCATAATGGTTTCATTAATATAGATAATGAAAAAATGAGTAAATCATTAGGTAACTTTATTTTAGTACACGATATTATTAAAGAAATTGATCCAGATGTATTACGTTTCTTCATGATCAGTGTTCATTATAGAAGTCCAATCAACTATAACGTTGAATTAGTGAATGCTGCTAAAAGTGGATTAGAGCGTATACGTAATAGTTATCAATTAATTAAAGAAAGAGAAGCAATCGCAACTGATTTAGAAACACAAACAGACTATATTGATCAAATTAATGATATTTTAAAACAATTTGAAGCTGTAATGGAGGATGATTTTAATACAGCAAATGCTGTAACTGCATGGTATGATTTATCGAAATTAGCTAATAAATATGTATTAGAAAATACAACATCTACTAAAGTGATTCAGCGCTTTAAAGAAGTATATCACATTTTTAGTGACGTATTAGGTGTGCCATTAGAAGGAAAAGAAAATGATGTATTACTTGATGAAGACATAGAAAAACTTATCGAAGAACGTCATGAAGCACGTAAAAATAAAAATTTTGCTCGAGCTGACGAAATTAGAGATATGCTAAAAGAACAAAATATTATTCTTGAAGATACGCCTCAAGGTGTAAGATTTAGAAGGGGTTAATATGGATGCAAAGCTATTAAACCCATTAACGTTAGCTTATATGGGAGATGCTGTATTAGACCAGCATGTACGTGAATACATTGTGCTTAAATTACAGAGTAAACCGAATCGCTTACACCAAGTATCGAAACAATATGTGTCTGCAAAAAGCCAAGCACAAACGCTCGAGGTATTAATAACAAAAGAATGGTTTACTGAAGAAGAACAAGATATTGTTAGAAGAGGCCGTAACGCTAAAAGTTATACGAAAGCTAAAAATACAGATGTACAAACGTATCGTAAAAGTTCAGGTTTAGAAGCTGTTATAGGATTTCTTTATTTAGATCATCAAAATGAACGATTAGATGCGTTACTTGATACGATTGTACAAATTGTTGATGAAAGGTAGTGAACATAGTGGAAGATATCGTTATTGTCGGTAGACACGCTGTTAAAGAAGCAATTGTGTCTGGTCATACAATAAATAAAATTTGGATACAAGAAGGAATAAGAAAGCAGCAAATTAATGATATTTTAAAAAATGCTAAAGCACAGAAATTGATTATACAAACTGTTCCAAAATCCAAATTAGATAATTTAGCAAATGCACCTCATCAAGGTGTAGCTGCACTGATTGCACCATACGAATATGCAGATTTTGATCAGTTTATTCAATCTCAAAAAGAAAAAGAAGGCCTTTCTACAATAATTATTTTAGATGGTTTAGAAGACCCACATAATCTTGGTTCGATCATTAGAACGGCAGATGCAAGTGGAGTAGATGGAGTTATTATCCCTAAGAGACGTTCTGTTGCGCTCACACAAACTGTCGCAAAAGCGTCAACAGGTGCGATTCAACATGTCCCAGTGATGCGTGTTACAAATTTATCAAAAACAATTGATGAGCTGAAAGATAATGGATATTGGGTAGCAGGAGCTGAAGCGGATAATGCTACAGATTATCGCAATATGGCTGCTGATATGCCATTGGCTATCGTAATTGGTAGTGAAGGGCAAGGTATGAGTAGATTGGTTAAAGATAAATGTGATTTCTATATTAAAATTCCTATGGTAGGCCATGTTAATAGCTTAAATGCTTCTGTAGCTGCTAGTTTAATGATGTATGAAGTCTATCGAAAACGACATCAAATTGGAGACACCCAATGAAAGATAGATATCTAATTATTGATGGTTACAATATGATTGGTCAATCAAAGGAATTGAGTAAAGTAGCAAGAGAAAGTTTAGAGGAAGCACGTGAACAACTCTTAGATGTGATTGCCAATTACAATGCAGTTGTCGCTGATGAGATTGTATGTGTATTTGATGCATATGAACAATCTGGTATAGAAAGAGAATACATGTATCATGGTGTTAAAACAGTTTTTACGAAAGAAAAAGAAACTGCAGATAGCTATATTGAGCGTTATGTATATAATTTATACAATAAACATACGACACATATTACAGTAGTGACTAGCGATATGAGCGAGCAACATGCTATTTTTGGAGCAGGTGCATATCGTGTTTCATCTAGAGAAATGTGGCGAGATTTAAAAGAGAATGCAATGACGGTTAGTAAATCAGTAGATGATTTTAATGAACGTAAACCAAGAACTCGAATTTCGTTATCAAAAGATGTACTTGCAGAATTTGAAAAAATACGACGAGGATATGGTAAAAAACATAAATAATACAGTCTTGATATTTAAAAGATGCGTCTTATACAATGTGCCTAACTTATAAAGAAAGGTTTTGTATATGACTTATCATTTTCGACAACTAGAAGATATATTTAAAGCTTTTCAATATAGCCAAAATACATTGGAGAAAGAACAGTTATTCGCAAATATAATGAATGTGATACGTCCTAAACTTATGATGAAGTTTAGAATGCTAGGTATAGATCATCAAGAACTGGAAGATTTAATTCAAGATACCTCGTTAAAGATATATTTAGCTTTACACACATTTAATTTTAATACGAATGTTCCATTCGAACATTATTTAAATCGTTTAGTTTATTCTGTAAAAAAAGATTTTTGGAGAAAACGTTATGCGTTTAATCAACGTCAACAATTGTTAATCAATGAATGTGTAGTAGAATATCGTTTGAATCAAATGATAAAAAGGACGGAAGAACTATATTTAACTAGATTAAGTAAAGAAGACTTGATAGATAGTTTTAAGAAGTTAAGTATGTTTGAAAGAGAAGTTGCAAATTTACTTCTACTTGATTATTCCCCATCAGAAATAGCGAAAAGACTAAATGTAAAAGATAAAGTAGTTTACAATAGTATTCAACGTTGTAAAATAAAAATGAAACAATATTTATTAAAATACAAATGTTAAGTATTTTAGTACGAGTTTGACAGTTTATTATAAGTTTATGTATAGTATACTGGTATTAATATGAGCAAAGGTGAATTGATGTGAGAAAAGTACCTTTAGTTTGTGAAATGTGTGGTAGCAGAAATTATAATGTACCTAAAAAAGAAACATCAGCTAAGAGATTACAACTGAAGAAATATTGTTCCAGATGTAATGAACACACGATGCATAAAGAATCAAAGTAATGAGTTTATAAGTATATACTTTGAAGAGCATGGAGGTAAGGTTATGGCTAAAGATAAAGACGCAAGTAAGAATAAAGAAAGTTTCTTCCAAGGCGTTAAAAGCGAAATGGAAAAAACAAGTTGGCCTACGAAAGAAGAACTTTTTAAATATACTGTCATTGTAGTAGCTACAGTAATTTTCTTTATGGTCTTTTTCTGGGTATTAGACGTAGGTATTGGTAATTTAATTGAATTATTTAGATAAGAGTAAGGAGTGACAACATGTCTGAAGAAGTTGGGACTAAGCGTTGGTACGCAGTGCATACGTATTCTGGATATGAAAATAAAGTTAAAAAGAATTTAGAAAAAAGAGTAGAATCAATGAATATGACAGAGCAAATTTTTAGAGTTGTCATACCTGAAGAGGAAGAAACACAAGTTAAAGATGGGAAAGCAAAAAAACAAGTTAAAAAGACATTTCCTGGGTATGTTTTAGTAGAACTTATTATGACAGATGAATCATGGTATGTTGTACGTAATACACCAGGTGTCACAGGATTTGTTGGTTCAGCAGGTGCAGGTTCAAAACCTAATCCATTACTTCCTGAAGAAATGAGATTTATCTTAAAACAAATGGGACTTAAAGAAAAAACAATTGATGTAGAATTAGATGTAGGTGAACAAGTCCGCATCAAATCAGGACCATTTGCAAATCAAGTTGGTGAAGTTCAAGAAATCGAAGCAGATAAATTTAAATTAACTGTATTAGTCGATATGTTTGGTAGAGAAACACCAGTTGAAGTAGAATTCGATCAAATAGAAAAATTATAATCATTTTAAATTATAAAGTATGATTTGCTTAAAAAGATGAAATTTTACTATTGATTTTTAATTAAGTTTAATGTTAAAATAATGTGGTCGCGTTTTTAGAACGCTCATTTCGTCACGAAATGTTTATGAGTGGGAGGGCAAAACTGAGCCCTGTGACCACATCACGATATCAAGGAGGTGCACATCGTGGCTAAAAAAGTAGAAAAAGTAGTTAAATTACAAATTCCTGCAGGTAAAGCGAACCCAGCACCACCAGTTGGTCCAGCATTAGGTCAAGCAGGTGTGAACATCATGGGATTCTGTAAAGAATTCAATGCACGTACACAAGAACAAGCAGGTTTAATCATTCCGGTAGAAATCAGTGTATATGAAGATCGTTCATTTACATTCATTACTAAAACTCCACCGGCTCCAGTACTACTTAAAAAAGCAGCTGGCGTTGAAAAAGGTTCTGGTGAACCAAACAAAACTAAAGTTGCTACAGTAACTAAAGATCAAGTACGTGAAATTGCTCAAACAAAAATGCAAGACTTAAACGCTGCAGACGAAGAAGCAGCTATGCGTATTATCGAAGGTACTGCACGTAGTATGGGTATCACTGTACAATAATTATTAAATGAAAATTAGTTTGAATTTGAAATAAACTGATAGACGATAGCAGGTAACAGAAACGACAACATATATTGTCTATGATTAGTCTTTAGTAAATTAATATTTATTATTGACATCATCTGTTATCTGCTCTTAACTTGTGTAAATCACACAAGTAAGCGTGGGAGGAAATTCCGCTAAAACCACTAAAGGAGGAACAATAAATGGCTAAAAAAGGTAAAAAGTATCAAGAAGCAGCTAATAAAGTTGACCGTACTAAATACTATAGTGTTGAAGAAGCAATTAAATTAGCTAAAGAAACTAGTATCGCTAACTTTGATGCATCAGTTGAAGTAGCATTCCGTTTAGGTATTGATACACGTAAAAATGACCAACAAATCCGTGGTGCAGTAGTGCTACCAAACGGTACTGGTAAATCACAACGTGTATTAGTTTTCGCTAAAGGTGATAAAATTACAGAAGCAGAAGAAGCAGGCGCAGATTACGTAGGTGAATCTGAATATGCTCAAAAAATCCAACAAGGTTGGTTCGACTTTGACGTAGTAGTAGCTACACCTGACATGATGGGTGAAGTTGGTAAATTAGGTCGTGTATTAGGACCTAAAGGTTTAATGCCAAACCCTAAAACTGGTACAGTAACTATGGACGTTAAAAAAGCTGTAGAAGAAATTAAAGCTGGTAAAGTTGAATATCGTGCTGAAAAAGCAGGTATCGTACATGCTACGATTGGTAAAGTATCTTTCGACGAAGAAAAATTAGTTGAAAACTTTAATGCTTTACAAGATGTTTTAGCTAAAGCTAAACCAGCATCTGCTAAAGGTACTTACTTCAAATCTGTTGCTGTAACTACAACAATGGGTCCTGGAGTTAAAGTAGATACTTCAGCATTTAAACTTTAATTTTAAATATATTAATAGATTATAGACTGGTAGATAATAATTGCTTATTTTGAAAAAGATAAGATACATTTTCTTCCAGTCTTTTTTCAAAAAAACAATTGACATATTACAATAAACAAGTTATATTATTTATTGTGATTATTTTACCTAAGACAGTAGGAGTTAATTTTTAACTTAAAACAATATCCTACCGAGGCTAAAATTGACTTGAACGTGATGATTATTATAATGATCTTTCAAGCACTTTTTGCCGTGGGTAGAAAGTGCTTTTTTTATTAAAAAAGCACCAAAAATAAAAATGGAGGTGTCTGAATGTCTGCTATTATTGAAGCTAAAAAACAACAAGTTGACGTTATCGCTGAACAACTTAAAAATTCAGTTTCAACTGTTATCGTGGACTACCGTGGTTTAACTGTTGCGGAAGTAACTGATTTACGTGCTCAATTACGTGAAGCTGGTGTTGAGTATAAAGTATACAAAAACACATTAGTTCGTCGTGCAGCTGAAAAAGCAGGTATCGAAGGCTTAGATGAATTCTTAACTGGTCCTACAGCTATCGCTACAACTACTGATGATGTAGTTGCTCCAGCGAAAGTGATCTCAGGATTTGCTAAAGAACATGAAGCTTTAGAAATTAAAACAGGCGTTATGGAAGGTAACGTTATCTCAGCAGAAGAAGTTAAAACTGTTGGTTCATTACCTTCACACGATGGTCTTGTATCTATGCTTTTATCAGTATTACAAGCTCCAGTACGCAACTTCGCTTATGCGGTTAAAGCTGTTGGAGAACAAAAAGAAGAAAGCGCTGAATAATTGCGCATAAAATTTTAAAATAAATGGAGGAATAATAAAATGGCTAATCAAGAACAAATCATTGAAGCAATTAAAGAAATGTCAGTATTAGAATTAAACGATTTAGTAAAAGCAATTGAAGAAGAATTTGGTGTAACAGCAGCAGCTCCTGTAGCAGCAGCTGGTGCAGCTGGTGGCGGAGACGCTGGCGCAGAAAAAACTGAATTTGACGTTGAATTAACTTCAGCTGGATCTTCAAAAATCAAAGTTGTTAAAGCAGTTAAAGAAGCAACTGGCTTAGGCTTAAAAGACGCTAAAGAATTAGTAGACAACGCTCCTAAAGTAATCAAAGAAGCTGTTGCTAAAGAAGATGCTGAAAAACTTAAAGAACAATTAGAAGAAGTTGGAGCTACTGTAGAATTAAAATAATTCTAGTATCTTAACTTAATATATAAGTAAATCATTTTAACTTAGTCACTTTAGAGTGAAAGCGTTAATGATTACTTGCATTCTTTGAGAAATTAAAACCCCGTTATTGTTGATAACGGGGTTTTAATTCATTTTCTAATCAAATAGATGAACAAATAAAGAGGTGAAATCATGAGTCACTACTATGATGAAAATCCTGAAGTACAAAGTGATGAAAAAACAATTCAATACTTTTATCATAAATCTCAGTTAAAACTAACGACAGATGCGGGCGTTTTTTCAAAAGGAAAAGTAGATTTTGGGTCTGATTTATTAGTACGAACGTTTTTAAATGAACATCCACCAGGTCCAAGTAAACGTATCATTGATGTTGGCTGTGGTTATGGTCCTATTGGTTTAATGATTGCTAAAGTGTCACCACACCATCAAATGACTATGGTGGATGTGAATCATCGAGCTTTACATTTAGCTGAAAAGAACAAAAAGCAAAATCAAATTGATAATGTCATCATTACAGAAAGTGATGGTCTGTCACAAGTTGAGAATGAATACTTTGACTTTGTATTAACAAATCCACCAATTAGAGCTGGGAAAAATGTTGTTCATCGAATCTTTGAAGAAGCATATCAAAAGCTAAAAAATCAAGGTGAACTCTATGTTGTCATTCAGAAAAAGCAAGGTATGCCTTCTGCTAAAAAGAAAATGGAAGAAATATTTAATAATGTAGAAACTGTGAACAAAAGTAAAGGGTACTATATATTGAAGAGCCAAAAAGGTTGATTTCAAAATGGTATTCTGATATAGTTATAAAATGTAAAAATTTATGTTCAACAAGTGTGTACTTTTACGCAAATTGAGCACGATAAACAAGAATAAGAGAAGAATCGAAAATGGTGTCATCAATTGTGTTGCCGTTTTCTTTTTGTCTTGTTATGTGAAATTTTGTGTATAAGTTCAACACAATATTTGAGGGGTGAATCTGTTTGGCAGGTCAAGTTGTCCAATATGGAAGACATCGTAAACGTAGAAATTATGCGAGAATTTCAGAAGTATTAGAATTACCTAACTTAATAGAAATTCAAACTAAATCTTATGACTGGTTCTTAAAAGAAGGTTTATTAGAAATGTTCCGTGATATTTCACCAATTGAAGATTTCACTGGAAACCTATCTTTAGAATTTGTGGATTATAGATTAGGTGAACCAAAATATGATTTAGAAGAATCAAAAAACCGTGACGCTACTTATGCTGCACCTCTTCGTGTTAAAGTACGTCTCATTATCAAAGAAACTGGTGAAGTTAAAGAACAAGAAGTTTTCATGGGTGACTTCCCATTGATGACGGATACTGGTACGTTCGTAATTAATGGTGCAGAACGTGTTATCGTTTCACAATTAGTACGTTCACCATCAGTATATTTTAATGAAAAAATAGATAAAAATGGACGTGAAAATTACGACGCAACGATTATTCCAAACCGTGGTGCGTGGTTAGAATATGAAACAGATGCTAAAGACATCGTTTACGTTCGAATTGATAGAACACGTAAATTACCTTTAACAGTATTATTACGTGCTTTAGGATTCTCTAGTGATCAAGAAATTATCGATTTATTAGGAGATAGTGAATACTTACGTAATACGCTTGAAAAAGATAGTACTGAAAATACTGAACAAGCTTTATTAGAAATCTATGAACGTTTACGTCCTGGTGAACCACCAACAGTTGAAAACGCAAAAAGCTTATTATATTCACGTTTCTTCGACCCTAAACGCTATGATTTAGCAAGTGTTGGTCGCTATAAAACAAATAAAAAGTTACACCTAAAACATCGTTTATTTAACCAAAAATTAGCTGAACCAATCGTTGACAGCGAAACAGGTGAAATTGTTGCTGAAGAAGGAACAGTTTTAGATCGTCGTAAATTAGACGAAATTATGAATGTTTTAGAGTCAAATGCAAACAGTGAAGTGTTCGAGTTAGAAGGTAGCGTTATTGATGAACCTGTAGAAATTCAATCAATTAAAGTGTATGTTCCAAATGATGAAGAAGAACGCACTACAACAGTGATTGGTAATGCATTACCTGATTCAGAAGTGAAATGTATTACACCAGCAGATATTATTGCCTCAATGAGTTATTTCTTTAACTTATTGAATGGTATTGGTTATACAGATGATATTGACCATTTAGGTAATCGTCGTTTACGTTCAGTAGGTGAACTGTTACAAAACCAATTCCGAATTGGTTTATCTAGAATGGAACGTGTCGTTCGCGAAAGAATGTCTATTCAAGATACTGATTCAATTACACCACAACAATTAATTAATATTAGACCTGTAATTGCTTCAATTAAAGAATTCTTTGGTAGTTCTCAATTGTCTCAATTCATGGACCAAGCTAACCCATTAGCAGAGTTAACACATAAACGTCGTCTTTCTGCTTTAGGACCTGGTGGTTTAACACGTGAACGTGCACAAATGGAAGTTCGTGACGTACACTATTCTCACTATGGTCGTATGTGTCCAATTGAAACACCAGAGGGACCAAACATTGGTTTAATTAACTCATTATCTAGTTATGCACGTGTAAATGAATTTGGTTTTATCGAAACACCATATCGTAAAGTAGATATTGATACAAATTCAATTACTGATCAAATTGATTATTTAACTGCTGATGAAGAAGATAGCTATGTAGTTGCACAAGCCAATTCTCGTTTAGATGAAAATGGTCGTTTCCTAGATGATGAAGTGGTATGTCGTTTCCGTGGTAACAATACTGTTATGGCAAAAGAAAAAATGGACTACATGGATGTATCACCTAAACAAGTAGTATCAGCAGCGACAGCTTGTATCCCATTCCTTGAAAACGATGACTCTAACCGTGCGTTAATGGGTGCGAACATGCAACGTCAAGCAGTACCATTGATGAATCCTGAAGCTCCATTTGTGGGTACAGGTATGGAACATGTGGCAGCTCGTGACTCTGGTGCAGCAATTACTGCAAAACATAGAGGTCGTGTTGAACATGTTGAGTCTAATGAAATCCTAGTTCGTCGTTTAGTTGAGGAAAATGGAACTGAACATGAAGGCGAATTAGACCGTTACCCATTAGCTAAATTTAAACGTTCAAACTCTGGTACTTGTTATAACCAACGTCCAATCGTTTCTGTAGGTGACGTTGTAGAATACAATGAAATTTTAGCTGATGGTCCTTCAATGGAATTAGGAGAAATGGCATTAGGTCGTAACGTCGTTGTAGGTTTCATGACTTGGGACGGATATAACTATGAGGATGCCGTTATCATGAGTGAACGATTAGTTAAAGACGATGTATATACTTCAATTCATATTGAAGAATACGAATCTGAAGCACGTGATACTAAATTAGGACCTGAAGAAATTACACGTGATATTCCTAACGTTTCTGAAAATGCACTTAAAAACTTAGACGATCGTGGTATTATATACGTCGGTGCAGAAGTTAAAGATGGAGATATCTTAGTTGGTAAAGTAACGCCAAAAGGTGTCACAGAATTAACTGCAGAAGAACGATTATTACACGCCATCTTTGGTGAAAAAGCAAGAGAAGTTCGCGATACTTCATTACGTGTGCCACATGGTGCAGGTGGTATCGTTCTAGACGTTAAAGTATTTAATCGTGAAGAAGGCGATGATACTTTATCACCAGGTGTGAACCAACTTGTTCGTGTATATATCGTTCAAAAACGTAAAATCCATGTTGGGGACAAAATGTGTGGTCGTCATGGTAACAAAGGGGTTATCTCTAAGATTGTTCCTGAAGAAGATATGCCTTACTTACCAGATGGACGTCCAATCGATATCATGTTAAACCCACTAGGTGTACCATCACGTATGAACATTGGACAAGTTTTAGAGTTACATTTAGGTATGGCTGCTAAAAACTTAGGTATTCATGTTGCTTCTCCAGTATTCGATGGTGCAAACGACGATGATGTATGGTCTACAATCGAAGAGGCTGGTATGGCACGTGATGGTAAAACAGTATTATATGATGGACGTACTGGTGAACCATTCGATAATCGTATTTCTGTTGGAGTAATGTATATGCTTAAACTTGCTCACATGGTTGACGATAAATTGCATGCGCGTTCAACTGGACCTTACTCACTTGTTACACAACAACCACTTGGCGGTAAAGCACAATTCGGTGGACAACGTTTCGGTGAGATGGAGGTATGGGCACTTGAAGCTTATGGTGCAGCATACACATTACAAGAAATCTTAACTTATAAATCTGAC
Source organism: Staphylococcus sp. HMSC034C12 (assembly GCF_001835895.1). Taxonomy (NCBI): domain Bacteria; kingdom Bacillati; phylum Bacillota; class Bacilli; order Caryophanales; family Staphylococcaceae; genus Staphylococcus; species Staphylococcus sp. HMSC034C12. The sequence goes on from NZ_KV826325.1 coordinate 26,156, forward strand.
GATACTGTAGGTCGTGTTAAAACATACGAATCTATCGTTAAAGGTGAAAACATTTCAAGACCAAGTGTTCCTGAATCATTCCGAGTATTGATGAAAGAATTACAAAGTTTAGGTTTAGATGTAAAAGTTATGGATGAACATGATAATGAAATCGAAATGGCCGATGTTGATGATGAAGATGCAACTGAGCGCAAAGTAGATTTACAACAAAAAGATGTTCCAGAAACTCAAAAAGAAACTAACGAATAATAAAATTATAAATTTAAGATGAATAAACATGAGTTGCGTAATTTTAATCTCATCAAGATTTAGATTGCGCACTGATGTGCATCTTATGTATGTGATGTCAGTTTCAGTAAATGTAAATCAATCAAATAGCACAGCTAATCTAAATTGAAGGAGGTAGGCTCCTTGATTGATGTAAATAATTTCCATTATATGAAAATCGGTTTAGCCTCACCTGAAAAAATCCGTTCTTGGTCATATGGTGAAGTGAAAAAACCAGAAACAATTAACTATCGTACTTTGAAACCTGAGAAAGATGGTCTTTTCTGTGAAAGAATTTTTGGACCTACAAAAGACTGGGAGTGTAGTTGTGGTAAGTACAAACGTGTACGCTACAAAGGCATGGTTTGTGACCGTTGTGGTGTAGAAGTCACAAAATCTAAAGTTCGTCGTGAAAGAATGGGTCATATTGAATTAGCAGCACCTGTTTCTCACATTTGGTACTTTAAAGGTATCCCAAGTCGTATGGGTCTTTTATTAGATATGTCTCCAAGATCATTAGAAGAAGTTATTTATTTTGCTTCTTATGTGGTTGTAGATCCAGGTCCAACTGGATTAGAGAAAAAATCATTATTATCTGAAGCTGAATTCAGAGAATATTATGATAAATACCCAGGTCAATTTGTAGCAAAAATGGGTGCAGAAGGTATTAAAGACCTATTAGAAGAAATTGACTTAGATGAAGAATTAAAAGCATTACGTGATGAATTAGAATCAGCAACTGGACAAAGATTAACACGTGCAATTAAACGTTTAGAAGTTGTGGAATCATTTAGAAATTCTGGAAATAATCCTTCATGGATGATTTTAGATGTACTACCAATTATTCCACCAGAAATTCGTCCTATGGTTCAATTAGATGGTGGACGTTTTGCAACAAGTGATTTAAATGATTTATATCGTCGTGTTATTAACCGTAATAATCGTTTGAAACGTTTATTAGATCTTGGTGCTCCTGGTATCATCGTTCAAAACGAAAAACGTATGTTACAAGAAGCAGTAGATGCACTAATCGATAATGGTCGTCGTGGTCGTCCAGTAACTGGTCCAGGTAATAGACCATTGAAATCTTTATCACATATGTTAAAAGGTAAACAAGGTCGTTTCCGTCAAAACTTACTTGGTAAACGTGTTGACTACTCAGGTCGTTCAGTTATCGCGGTAGGACCAAACTTAAAAATGTATCAATGTGGTCTTCCAAAAGAAATGGCACTTGAATTATTTAAACCTTTCGTCATGAAAGAATTAGTTCAACGTGAAATCGCAACAAACATTAAAAATGCGAAAAGTAAAATTGAACGCATGGATGATGAAGTATGGGATGTATTAGAAGATGTCATTAAAGAACACCCAGTATTACTTAACCGTGCGCCAACGCTTCACAGATTAGGTATTCAAGCTTTCGAACCTACTTTAGTAGAAGGGCGTGCAATCCGTTTACATCCACTTGTAACAACAGCTTATAACGCTGACTTTGATGGTGACCAAATGGCGGTACACGTACCATTATCTAAAGAAGCACAAGCTGAAGCACGTATGTTAATGTTAGCGGCACAAAATATCTTGAACCCTAAAGATGGTAAACCAGTTGTTACACCATCACAAGATATGGTATTAGGTAACTATTACTTAACTTTAGAACGTAAAGATGCTGTAAATACTGGTATAATCTTTAATGATACAAATGAAGTACTTAAAGCATATGCAAATGGTTATGTTCATCTACACACTCGTATAGGTTTACATGCGCGTTCACTTAATAACCCTACATTTACAGAAGAACAAAATAATAAAATTTTAGCTACTTCTGTAGGTAAAGTGATCTTTAATGAAATCATTCCAGATTCATTTGCATATATTAATGAGCCTACTCAAGAAAACTTAGAAGATAAAACACCTGATAAATATTTTGTTGATCCAACACAATTAGGTGAAGGTGGTCTTAAAGCTTACTTCGAAGAGCAAGAACTTACTGCACCTTTCAACAAAAAATTCTTAGGTAATATTATTGCTGAAGTATTTAACAGATTTAGCATCACAGATACATCAATGATGCTTGATCGCATGAAAGACTTAGGATTCAAGTTCTCATCTAAAGCTGGTATTACAGTTGGTGTATCTGATATCGTAGTACTTCCAGATAAACAACAAATTTTAGATGAACACGAAAAATTAGTAGAACGTGTATCTAAACAATTTAATCGTGGTTTAATCACTGAAGATGAACGTTACAATGCAGTTGTTGAAATTTGGACAGATGCTAAAGATCAAATTCAAGGCGAATTAATGCAATCACTTGAAAAAACAAACCCAATCTTTATGATGAGTGACTCAGGTGCCCGTGGTAACGCATCTAACTTCACACAATTAGCCGGTATGCGTGGATTAATGGCTGCGCCATCAGGTAAAATTATTGAGTTACCAATTACTTCATCATTCCGTGAAGGTTTAACAGTATTAGAATACTTCATCTCAACTCATGGTGCGCGTAAAGGTCTTGCCGATACAGCACTTAAAACAGCCGATTCAGGTTATCTTACTCGTCGTCTTGTTGATGTTGCACAAGATGTTATCGTTCGTGAAGAAGATTGTGGTACGGACCGTGGTTTATTAGTTTCTGATATTAAAGAAGGTACAGAAATGATTGAACCATTTATCGAACGTATTGAAGGCCGTTATTCTAAAGAAACAATTCGTCATTCTGAAACGGATGAAATCATTATTCGTCCTGATGAATTAATCACACCTGAAATTGCTAAGAAAATTACAGATGCAGGTATTGAAAAAATGTATATCCGTTCAGCATTTACATGTAATACTCGTCATGGTGTATGTGAAAAATGTTACGGTAAAAACCTTGCTACAGGTGAAAAAGTTGAAGTAGGTGAAGCAGTTGGTACTATTGCCGCTCAATCAATTGGTGAGCCTGGTACCCAACTTACAATGCGTACCTTCCATACAGGTGGGGTAGCAGGAAGCGATATCACTCAAGGTCTTCCTCGTATCCAAGAGATCTTTGAAGCACGTAACCCTAAAGGTCAAGCGGTAATTACTGAAATCGAAGGTGTCGTTGAAGATATTAAATTAGCAAAAGATCGCCAACAAGAAATTGTAATTAAAGGCGCTAATGAAACACGATCTTATCTTGCTTCAGGTACTTCAAGAATTAAAGTAGAAATTGGCCAATCAGTAGAACGTGGAGAAGTATTAACTGAAGGTTCTATTGAACCTAAGAACTTTTTAGCTGTTGCTGGTTTAAACGCGACTGAAAGCTACTTACTTAAAGAAGTACAAAAAGTTTATCGTATGCAAGGTGTAGAAATTGATGATAAACACGTTGAAGTAATGGTTAGACAAATGTTACGTAAAGTAAGAATTATTGAAGCTGGTGACACTAAACTTCTACCAGGTTCATTAGTAGATATTCATAACTTTACTGATGCAAATAGAGAAGCGTTTAAAGAACGTAAACGCCCAGCTACTGCAAAACCAGTATTACTTGGTATTACTAAAGCATCTCTTGAAACAGAAAGCTTCTTATCTGCGGCTTCATTCCAAGAAACTACTCGTGTACTTACTGATGCTGCTATTAAAGGTAAACGCGATGACTTACTTGGACTTAAAGAGAATGTTATTATCGGTAAACTTATCCCAGCTGGTACAGGTATGAGACGTTATAGTGACGTTAAATACGATAAAGTGGGTACTCCAGTTGCTGAAGCTGACGAAGCAGAAGTGACTGAGTAATTAATGTGAAAATAACTTGGAACTTTAATTTGTTCCAAGTTCTTTTCTTTTAATATTTACAGAAAATGATAAAAAATGTTGACTAATTATTATATAAAGTGTTATTATTGTAAAGGTTGATGCAAGCAGAACTTTGGAGGATATTTAATGTCTAATGAAAAAGTTGCACGCTTTAACAAACAACATTTTGTAGTTGGTCTTAAACAAACGTTAAAAGCGTTGAAAAAAGATCAAGTTGCATCATTGATTATTGCTAAAGATGTTGAGATATACTTATTAGCTCAAGTATTTAGCCAAATCAATCATAAAAGCATACCGATTACTTATTTCGAAAGCAAATCGGCTTTAGGAAAAGCAGTAGGTATTAATGTTAATGCGACAATTGTTGCGTTATTGAATGAGAATTAGTAAGTTTTTACACTTACTAAATTTTATTTAACCTAAAAATGAACCACCTGGATGTGTGGAATTAAAAAATGAAGAGAGGAGGACATTCAATGCCAACTATTAATCAATTAGTACGTAAACCTAGACAAAGTAAATCTAAAAAATCAGATTCACCAGCGTTAAACAGAGGTTTCAATAGTAAAAAGAAACAATTTACTAACTTAAACTCACCTCAAAAACGTGGTGTTTGTACTCGTGTAGGTACAATGACACCTAAAAAACCTAACTCAGCGTTACGTAAATACGCTCGTGTGCGTTTATCAAACAACATTGAAATCAACGCATACATTCCTGGTATCGGCCATAACTTACAAGAACACAGTGTTGTACTTGTACGTGGTGGACGTGTAAAAGACTTACCTGGTGTGCGTTACCATATTGTACGTGGTGCACTTGATACTTCAGGTGTAGATGGACGTAGACAAGGACGTTCATTATACGGAACTAAAAAACCTAAAAATTAAGTTTAAGATTGTGTAAATTTTACTATCAATTTTTAAGAATATATTATAATAGGAAGGGAGGACTTTATAATGCCTCGTAAAGGATCAGTACCTAAAAGAGACGTATTACCAGATCCAATTCATAACTCTAAGTTAGTTACAAAATTAATTAACAAAATTATGTTAGATGGTAAACGCGGAACAGCACAAAGAATTCTTTATTCTGCATTTGACCTTGTAGAACAACGCAGTGGTCGTGATGCTTTAGAAGTATTCGAAGAAGCTATTAACAACATTATGCCAGTATTAGAAGTAAAAGCGCGTCGTGTAGGTGGTTCAAACTACCAAGTACCTGTTGAGGTGCGCCCAGAACGTCGTACAACTTTAGGATTACGTTGGTTAGTAAACTACGCTCGTCTTCGTGGTGAAAAAACTATGGAAGATCGTTTAGCTAACGAAATCTTAGATGCTGCTAACAATACAGGTGGTGCAGTCAAAAAACGTGAGGACACTCACAAAATGGCTGAAGCGAACAAAGCATTCGCTCACTATCGTTGGTAAGATTGAAGCTTTAACCCTGAGTGTGTTCCGTCATATTGGTTTACCAAGTAAAATGGTTCATGCTTAGGGCATCGCCATATTCTATAGTACTTATTCAGTAATAACTGGAAGGAGAAAAACAATGGCTAGAGAATTTTCTTTGAAAAACACTCGTAATATCGGTATCATGGCTCACATCGATGCTGGTAAAACTACAACGACTGAACGTATTCTTTATTATACAGGTCGTATCCACAAAATTGGTGAAACACATGAAGGTGCTTCACAAATGGACTGGATGGAACAAGAACAAGATCGTGGTATTACAATCACATCAGCTGCAACAACAGCTTCTTGGAAAGACCACCGTGTTAACATTATCGATACACCAGGACACGTAGACTTCACTGTAGAAGTTGAACGTTCATTACGTGTACTTGACGGTGCGGTTACTGTACTTGATGCTCAATCAGGTGTAGAACCTCAAACTGAAACAGTTTGGCGTCAAGCTACTACTTATGGTGTTCCTCGTATTGTATTCGTTAACAAAATGGATAAACTTGGTGCAAACTTTGAGTATTCAGTAAGTACATTACATGATCGCTTACAAGCAAATGCAGCACCTATCCAATTACCAATTGGTGCCGAAGATGAATTTGAAGCAATCATTGACTTAGTTGAAATGAAATGTTTCAAATATACAAATGACTTAGGTACAGAAATTGAAGAAATTGAAATTCCTGAAGATCACAAAGAAAGAGCAGAAGAAGCTCGTTCTAACTTAATCGAAGCAGTTGCAGAAACTAGCGACGAATTAATGGAAAAATATCTTGGTGACGAAGAAATTTCAGTAGCTGAATTAAAAAATGCTATCCGTCAAGCAACTACTGACGTAGAATTCTACCCAGTACTTTGTGGTACAGCATTCAAAAACAAAGGTGTTCAATTAATGCTTAATGCAGTAATTGATTACTTACCATCACCATTAGATGTTAAACCTATCGTAGGTCATCGTGCTGAAAATCCTGATGAAGAAGTCATTGCAAAAGCTGACGATAATGCTGAATTCGCAGCGTTAGCTTTCAAAGTTATGACTGACCCTTATGTTGGTAAATTAACTTTCTTCCGTGTATATTCAGGTACGTTAACATCTGGTTCATACGTTAAAAACTCAACAAAAGATAAACGTGAACGTGTAGGTCGTTTATTACAAATGCATGCGAACTCTCGTCAAGAAATTGACACTGTTTACTCAGGAGATATCGCTGCAGCTGTAGGTCTTAAAGAAACAGGTACTGGTGACACTTTATGTGGTGAGAAAAATGACATTATCTTGGAATCAATGGAATTCCCAGAACCAGTTATTCACTTATCAGTAGAACCTAAGTCTAAAGCTGACCAAGATAAAATGACTCAAGCTTTAGTTAAATTACAAGAAGAAGACCCTACTTTCCATGCACATACTGACGAAGAAACTGGACAAGTTATCATCGGTGGTATGGGTGAGTTACACTTAGATATCTTAGTAGACCGTATGAAAAAAGAATTCAACGTTGAATGTAACGTAGGTGCACCAATGGTTTCATATCGTGAAACATTTAAACAATCTGCTCAAGTTCAAGGTAAATTCTCTCGTCAATCAGGTGGTCGTGGACAATATGGTGATGTTCATATTGAATTCACTCCAAATGAAACTGGCGCAGGTTTCGAATTCGAAAACGCTATCGTTGGTGGTGTAGTTCCTCGTGAATACATTCCATCAGTTGAAGCTGGTCTTAAAGATGCTATGGAAAACGGTGTATTAGCTGGTTATCCATTAATTGATGTTAAAGCTAAATTATTTGATGGTTCATACCATGATGTCGATTCATCAGAAATGGCCTTCAAAATTGCTGCATCATTAGCACTTAAAGAAGCTGCTAAAAAATGTGATCCAGTTATCTTAGAACCAATGATGAAAGTTACAATCGAAATGCCTGAAGAATACATGGGTGATATCATGGGTGACGTAACAGCTCGTCGTGGACGTGTTGATGGTATGGAACCACGTGGTAATGCACAAGTTGTTAACGCTTATGTACCACTTTCAGAAATGTTTGGTTATGCAACTTCATTACGTTCTAACACTCAAGGTCGCGGTACTTACACTATGTACTTTGACCATTATGCAGAAGTTCCAAAATCAATTGCTGAAGAAATCATCAAAAAAAATAAAGGTGAATAATATAACTTGTTTTAACTAGTAAATCTAGGTAAAATACAGCTTGAGCTTATTAATTAAGCATTCATCTTTATGAATTGATTTTTTATCCAAAATGCATTATAAAAGAACTATGAATTCTTTTTAGAACAATCATTATGTCTCATGATAGTGAGTAACTATCATGAGAGATAATATTGAAATAACTTTAACTAGAATAGGAGAGATTTAATAATGGCAAAAGAAAAATTTGATCGCTCAAAAGAACATGCCAATATTGGTACTATCGGTCACGTTGACCATGGTAAAACTACTTTAACAGCTGCTATCGCAACTGTATTAGCTAAAAATGGTGACACTGTAGCACAATCATATGACATGATTGACAACGCTCCAGAAGAAAAAGAACGTGGTATTACAATCAATACTGCACACATCGAATATCAAACTGACAAACGTCACTATGCTCACGTTGACTGCCCAGGACACGCTGACTATGTTAAAAATATGATCACTGGTGCTGCTCAAATGGACGGTGGTATCTTAGTAGTATCTGCTGCTGACGGTCCAATGCCACAAACTCGTGAACACATTCTTTTATCACGTAACGTTGGTGTACCAGCATTAGTAGTATTCTTAAACAAAGTTGATATGGTTGACGATGAAGAATTATTAGAATTAGTTGAAATGGAAGTACGTGACTTATTATCTGAATACGACTTCCCAGGTGACGACGTACCTGTAATCGCTGGTTCAGCTTTAAAAGCTTTAGAAGGCGATGCTCAATACGAAGAAAAAATCTTAGAATTAATGCAAGCAGTTGATGATTACATTCCAACTCCAGAACGTGACTCTGATAAACCATTCATGATGCCAGTTGAGGACGTATTCTCAATCACTGGTCGTGGTACTGTTGCTACAGGCCGTGTTGAACGTGGTCAAATCAAAGTTGGTGAAGAAGTTGAAATTATTGGTATCAAAGAAACTTCTAAAACAACTGTTACTGGTGTAGAAATGTTCCGTAAATTATTAGACTACGCTGAAGCTGGTGACAACATCGGTGCTTTATTACGTGGTGTTGCTCGTGAAGATGTACAACGTGGTCAAGTATTAGCTGCTCCAGGTTCAATTACACCTCACACAAAATTCAAAGCAGACGTATACGTTTTATCAAAAGATGAAGGTGGACGTCATACTCCATTCTTCACTAACTATCGTCCACAATTCTATTTCCGTACTACTGACGTAACTGGTGTTGTTAACTTACCAGAAGGTACTGAAATGGTAATGCCTGGCGACAACGTTGAAATGACAGTAGAATTAATCGCTCCTATCGCGATTGAAGACGGTACTCGTTTCTCAATCCGTGAAGGTGGACGTACTGTAGGATCAGGCGTTGTAACTGAAATCTTCGAATAATTTATTATTTGATATAGAAGACTCCCTTATTGGGAGTCTTTTTTTATTTGAAAATAAGACTTAAGTTCACTGTACTTTTATTTAGTAAAAAATATTAATAAAACAGCCCATAGATAAATACTATCTATGAGCTGTTTCAATCGTTTATATTCTAAGGTTTACGATACATATTTAACAAAGAATTAAAAAACGCTTTCAAGTTCTAAGATTTTAAGAAATTCGCTTGCAGCATATTTAAATGCTGCTTCATCAATATCAAAATGCGGATTGTGATGTGGGGCTGTAATACCCTTATCAGCATTGCCACATCCAGTTAAGAAAAATGCGCCAGGTCGGACTTTTAGATAGTGTGAAAAGTCTTCACCAATCATCATCAATTCTGATTTATTAAAACGTAAATGTAAATCATTTGCCGCTTGTTTAACTGTTTCATAAGCTTCTTCATGATTATGAACTGGTAAATACCCTCTAATATATTCCATGTCATAAGTGATATCATTCGCTAATGCAAGACCTTGTAATAACTTATCCATTTTCTCTTGAACATGAGCTTGCAGTTTTGTATCAAAGGTACGTACTGTCCCTTTGCAAAATGCCGAATCTGGAATAACACTATCAGAAGAACCTGCTTGTACCATACCAAAGGTTAATACTGCTTCTTTTACAGGATCAATAGTACGAGAAATGATTTTTTGAGCACTTAGTATAAACTCAGCCATAATTACAATTGGATCAATTGTTTCATGAGGTTTAGCGCCATGCCCTCCTTTACCTTTAATGGTAATCGAGAATTCATCTGGAGAAGCCATGATTGCACCTGGTCTTGAATAAATTGTACCAGTGGGATAACCACTCCAAAGATGAGTACCATAAATTTTATCAACATCGTTTAAACAGCCATCATCAATCATTTCTTGAGAGCCACCTGGCATAATCTCTTCACCATATTGAAAAATAAATACAACATTTCCTTTTAATAAGTGGCGATGTTCATGAACAATTTCAGCAACACCTAATAAAATAGCAGTATGACCATCGTGACCACATGCATGCATAAAACCATCGTTTTTAGATTTATATGGAACGTCGTTTAATTCTTGGACTGGTAATGCATCGAAGTCTGCACGAAATGCAATAGTTGGACCATTTTCTTTCCCTTTAAAAGTTGCCTTGATACCATTTCGTCCTACAGGTGACACAATCTCACAGTCTAAATGACTTAACTGATTGAGAATGTAGTTATGTGTCCACGTTTCTTCAAAAGAAGGCTCTGGATATTGATGCATATAACGACGCATTTGAATCATTCTATTTTCTTTTTCACTGGCTAATTGAAACCAATCAAACACATTGACCACTTCTTCCTAATTATTATGAACTTTAGTATAACAAATTCTACTAAAACTCAGTAGTCACTCATTGTAATTTTAATAAAAGACACACTATCAAATATTAAATGAATTATCTTATAACATAAAATGATTATGATGATAATAAATTATGATGAATCAATAACAAAAGAGAAATGATGAGGCACATGGTTCAGTTGTGATAGATAAAGGCGCAGAAATAGTAAAACATTTAGGCTTACAAGACAAAATTGATTTCCAAAGCGGTACATTATCTAAAGCTATCGATGTCGTAGGTGATTATGTCGCACGCACTAAAAAATGTTAGATCAAGCACTTAAAGTATTAAAAGTTAGAAAAGGGTTAAATATTATTAAATAAACATTTAATTAATTTGAGTCATCTATTAGTTTAAATGTATAAATGGATTGTTTTTCATTTTTAGTGGTACACTAATTGTAAAAAAAGAGGTGTATACATGCTTGAATTAAGAAAACTAGAGTATAAAGATAAAGAAAGTTTAATTCGATATTTACAATATTGGTATGACAACAATGAGAAAATTGTTCCATCTAATGTCGATGTCGCACATTATCAATCTTTTCAACAAATGGTCGAACAATTGAATCATCCACCCGTAAATATGAATACCGTTCCTTCTACAACATTATTTTATTTTAAAAATGATGATATTGTTGGTGCAGTAAATATTCGTCATAAACTTAATGATAAATTAAAAAATATCGGAGGACATGTAGGCTATGGCGTCGCCAAACCATACAGAGGAAATGGTTATGCTTCAAGCATGTTAGAAGAAGCACTAAATAGACTAAATAAAATGGGGATACATAAAGTATTAATGACATGTAATCCTTATAATTATGCTTCACAAAAAGTAATAAAAAAACATGGAGGATATGAAATTAATTCGTACATTAAAAAAAACGGCCAGCCAGTAAGTCGATTTGAAATTCTAAATGATGGAAGGTGAAACTGTGAAAGATTTAAAAGTCGTATATGCACTCATACAAAATCAAGAAAGAAAAGTATTACTTGTTAATAATACGGATGGCGGGGGGTGGTCATTACCAGGAGGAAAGGTAGAAAAGGGAGAAACACTAGTTGAAGCTTTGAAACGTGAAGTAATGGAAGAAACAGGTCTTAATGCTAAGATTGGAGATATTGTAAGTATTAATGAAGGTAAATCCACTCAAATGAATGTACATACATTATTTATTATGTTTAAAGCTACAATTCAAAATGAAGTCATAGATATACAAATGAAAGATGAAATTTCAGAAACAAAATGGATGACCATCGAAGAAGCAGACCAAAAACTTACATATTATAATCACAGTTTAAAAGTATTTTTAGATAATAAAGCTACCTATTATAATGAAGGTGTTATAGATTGAAAAACAGGTATTACAACAATCATTTATAGTAAGATATAAAAAAGAGTCCGGGACATAAAGTTTCTGGATAAG
>NZ_KV826326.1:0-36955 GCF_001835895.1 Staphylococcus sp. HMSC034C12
CCGTGAGGTCTCTTTTTTTATGTCGAAATTTAGAAAAAGTGCTTGGAGCTAATGAATTGAGAAGAGATTAAACAACAGAAATTGTAGCGTTTCTTTTATTTTTTTAAATTATCTATTAAAATAGGAGATATTTAAAGATATATGAGGAGAGGACTTAATTGAAATTACCTATCACTCAAAAACTTGATGATTTAATTCATCATTATGCTATCTCATTACATGTTCCAGGACATAAAAACATGACTATCGGTTATTTAGATGCATTATCTTTGAAAATGGATATGACTGAAATCACGGGTCTAGATGATTTACATCATCCAGAAGATACTATTTTAGAAAGTATGAATCGTGTGAATAAGCATCCTAATTATGATGCTTATTATTTAGTTAATGGTACAACTTCAGGCATTTTATCAGTTATACAAGCATTTACTCATATAAAAGGTCGTTATCTAATTAGCCGTAATGTACATAAATCAGTTTTTAATGCTTTAGATTTAACTCAACAGTCTGCAGATATTTTGCCTATGTACAGAAGTGATAAAAGTTACCAGTATTTAGCGCCTTTGATAGATACTAAAATGTTACGACATCAAAAACTCGCTGTCGTTACTTATCCAAATTATTATGGAGAATGCTTTGATATCAAACAGTGTGTTAAACAATTTCACGATTACAATATACCTGTTTTAATTGATGAGGCTCATGGTGCCCATTTTAATTTGAAACACTTTCCTAAATCAGCTTTAGAATCAGAAGCTGACTATGTTGTTCAATCGTATCACAAAACTTTGCCTGCGCTTACTATGGGATCAGTATTATTTATTCATAAAAATGCACCTTTGAAAGATGAAGTTATTAAATATTTAGGTATTTTTCAAACTTCTAGTCCATCTTATTTAGTAATGTCGAGCATTGAACTAGCGCATCAATTTTATAATTCTTATGACAGTAGTCTCTTTTTCGAAAAAAGAAAACAATTTATTGAAACGTTAAGACAACAGCATTTTGAAGTTATTGAAGTCGAGGATCCATTAAAGCTTATTGTTCGAGTAAATGGGCATACGGGTTTTGAAGTACAACGTTATTTTGAAAAGAATCATATTTATATTGAATTAGCTGATGATTATCAAATACTCATTGTCTTACCATTATGGCATTTTAATGATAGATATCCTTTCGAAACATTACTGCATAGAATAAAAACTATAAAATTACCTAAAAAAGCAAAAGAAAAGCTAGAGCCAGTTTTATTGCCGCTAGAAAAAAGTGTTTATGTATCAAAGTATATTAATCATGCATATTGGATAAATATTAATAAAGCACAAGATAAAGTATTAGCTCAACATATTGTGCCTTATCCTCCTGGAATTCCTGTGTTTTGGAAAGGAGAAAAAGTGACTAAAAATATGATAAAATTGATGCAATATTATCTTTCACATAGTGTACGTGTTGAAGGTATTAAAAACGATAAAATATTAGTTAAGGATGAATAATATGGCTGCATTTATAACGTTTGAAGGGCCTGAAGGTTCTGGGAAAACTACAGTGTTAAATCAGATTAATAAGTTGTTATCTGAAAATTATAATGTTATTTCTACTCGAGAACCAGGTGGAGTATCTACGGGGGAAGAAATACGTAATATCTTACTAGATGGTGAAAATATTGATATACGTACAGAAGCATTGTTATTTGCAGCATCTAGAAGAGAACACTTGGTTGAAAAAGTGATACCCGCTTTAAAAAATAATAAAGTAGTCTTATGTGATCGATATATTGACAGTTCTTTAGCATATCAAGGGCATGCACGGGGTATAGGTATAGAAGAAGTTAAAAAAATAAATGAATTTGCAATTAATGGACTTTATCCAGATTTAACAATTTATCTTGATATTGATGCTGAAGTGGGGAGAGAACGAATACTAAAAAATCAAAGAAGTCAGAATCGATTAGACAAAGAAACACTAACTTTTCATCAAAAAGTAATTGAGGGATATAAAACATTAATTAAAACTAATCCTGAGCGTTTTAAAGTAGTTGATGCTACACAAAACATCGAAAGTGTCGTAAGTGATACGTATGAGATCATTTTAAGTTACTTAAAAAACTTATGATATAATAATATGGAGAGGTGTATTAAAATGAAAATGATTATAGCGATCGTTCAAGATCAAGATAGTCAAGAACTTTCAGATCAACTCGTAAAAAATAATTTTAGAGCTACTAAACTAGCAACAACTGGTGGCTTCTTAAGAGCAGGAAATACAACATTCTTATGTGGTGTAGATGATGAACGTGTTGATGAAGCGTTAACTGTCATTGATAATACGTGTGGTAATAGAGATCAACTTGTTTCACCAATGACGCCAATGGGTGGTAGTGCAGACTCTTATATACCTTATCCTGTTGAAGTTGAAGTTGGAGGCGCTACAGTATTTGTAATGCCAGTAGAAAAATTCCACAGATTCTAAGCTTAATTTAACAATTAAATAAAGTTTTAAAAGATAATTTTCAAAGAGCCTGAAACATATTTTTATGTTATCGGCTCTTTATCATATACATCATAATTAACTGCTAAATGATAAATGCGACTGAAAAATTTAATGATATAATTTTAAAATGAACTATGAATAGGGAGTATGCAAATATGGAGGAATTACAAAAATTAGCTAATGCGTTTCATTCGAATAAATTATCACATGCCTATTTATTTGAAGGTGATGATGCACAATCAATGAAACATGTAGCAATGGAATTTGCACAACTTATTCTTTGTAATGGAAATGAACAATGTGAATTGAAATTGCGTAATTTTAATCATCCTGATTTTACATATATATCCTCTGAAGAATCTACTATAAAAAAAGAACAAATTGAACAACTTGTACGCCAAATGAACCAATTACCTATTGAAGGTACATATAAAGTTTATATCATAGAAGACTTTGAAAAGTTAACTGTTCAAGGTGAAAATAGTATCTTAAAATTTTTAGAGGAACCTCCAGAAAATACTATTGCAATTTTAATTTCTACTAAACCAGAACAAATATTAAATACGATTCACTCTAGATGTCAACATATGTATTTTAAACCGAGTGACAAATCGCATTTTATCGATAAACTTGTTGATAATGGTATGAATCGGGCTATTGCTGAAATGTTAAGTTCATATACGACACAAATTGAGGTAGCCAAAGACCTTAATGAAGAGTATGATTTAATTGAATTAAGAAAAGTAATCGTTCATTGGTGCGAATTATTATTAACAAATAAACCAATGGCCTTGATTGGTGTTATTGATGTGTTAAAAAATGCTAAAAATCGAAAACTACAACTTCTTACTTTGTCTGTTATCAATGCTTTTTTTGAAGATATGATGCATGCTAAAGTCGGAATTGAGAACAATTTCATTTTTACTGATCTTAAACCACTAATTAAGGAATACACAACACGATTAACACTTAATCAAATGATATTAATGTATGATCAAATTACAGAAGCACATAAAAAATTGATACAGAATGTGAATCCGATGCTCGTATTTGAACAAATCGTAATTAAAGGTGTGAGTTAAATGCCAAATGTAGTAGGTGTGCAATTTCAAAAAGCAGGTAAATTGGAATATTATGCGCCGAATGATTTAAAATTAGACAGTGAAGACTGGGTTGTAGTCGAATCTAAACGAGGCATTGAAATAGGTATAGTAAAGTTAGCTTCAAAATGTGTAAATGATGAAGATGTGACATTACCGTTAAAAGATATTCTACGTATTGCAACTGAAGAAGATATACAACAATACAATCAAAATGAAGAAGATGCAGAGCAAGCACTAATTTTATGTAAACAGTTAGTGAAAGATCAAGACTTAGATATGCGCTTAGTGAATTGTGAGTATACTTTAGATAAATCGAAAGTCATTTTTAATTTTACTGCTGATGATCGTATCGATTTTAGAAAGTTAGTGAAAGTATTAGCTCAAAATTTAAGAACACGTATTGAACTTAGACAAATTGGCGTTCGTGATGAAGCAAAACTACTAGGTGGAATTGGACCGTGTGGACGTTCATTATGTTGTTCAACATTTTTAGGAGATTTTCAACCGGTATCTATCAAAATGGCAAAAGATCAAAATTTATCATTAAATCCAACTAAAATTTCTGGTGCATGTGGACGTTTAATGTGTTGTCTTAAATATGAAAATGATTATTATGAGGAAGTTCGTGCACAATTACCAGATGTAGGCGATGAAATTCATACACCGGAAGGTACTGGACAAGTTGTAGGATTAAATATATTAGATATTTCGATGCAAGTGAAGATTGATGGTTTAGAGCAACCTTTAGAATATAAAATGGAGGAATTAGCTACATTTAATTAAGGAGAGTGTCTTTCTTTTGAATCGCAATGATTTATTCGAAAAAATTGTAAAATTAGAAAGTAACGTTAATGTATTAACTCAAGAGATGACTGAACTTAAATCTTTAGCTATTCAATTGATAGAAGAAAATGTAACGTTACAAGTAGAAAACGATAATTTAAAAGCGCTAATGGCTAAAAGTGAACAAGATGTTGAATCAACAAAAGTCAATAGTGAAAGTCAACATAATAAAAAATCAAATGAAAATGACTTTAAAAGTGCAATTAAAAATGTAAAAAAACCTTTACCAAGTAAAGACAATTTAGCTGTTTTGTATAGTGAAGGTTTTCATATTTGTAATGGCGAATTATTTGGTAAACATCGTTATGGTGAAGATTGTTTATTATGCATGAATGTTTTAAATAGTTAAATCCATAACAAAGAATGATAAATGGATGGTATAATTTTAATTTTTAGGAGAGATGAATTTCAACACAATAAAATTTCAGATTTTGTGTTGTGATACATCTCTTTTTTAGGAGATAACATATATGTTGAAGGAACAAGAAAGATTAGATGATTTAATTAAGGAGAACTTAAAAATCATTCAAAATGATGAGGTGTTTTCTTTTTCTACTGATGCACTTTTATTAGCACATTTTACTAAAGTACGAAAAAATGATAGCATTCTAGACTTGTGTGCCGGAAATGGTGTTATTGCTTTATTATTATCTGCAAAAAGTCATCAAAAAATAGAAAGTATTGAAATTCAAGAACAGTTGGCAGACATGGCTCAACGAAGCTTTAAATATAATCGATTAGAAGAGCGTTTATCTATGCATAATATGGATTTAAAAGATGTGTATCAAACGTTTAAACCCTCTCAGTTTACATTAATAACCTGTAACCCGCCTTACTTTAAACGTAATCAACTTCATCAACACCAAAAAGAAGCACATAAAATAGCACGACATGAAATTATGTGTAGTTTAGAAGATTGCATGTTTGCAGCACGGCATTTATTAAAACAGGGTGGACGTCTAGTTATGGTTCATCGTGCTGAACGACTTATGGATGTATTAACTGAAATGAGACAAGCTAATATCGAACCTAAACGTATTGTATTTATTTATAGTAAGCATGGTAAATCAGCAGTCACTATTGTTGTTGAAGGAAGAAAAAATGGTAATCAAGGTCTAGAGATTGCACCACCATTTTATATTTACAATGAAAATGGCGAATATAGTGAGCAAATGAAAGAGGTTTATTATGGGTAGTCACTTTGTATATATCGTACGTTGCAGTGATAACAGTTTATATACAGGGTATACGAATAATATTGAGGCACGTATAAATAAACACAATGCTGGGAAAGGTGCTAAATATACAAAAATAAGACGTCCGGTAGTGTTAGTATATCAAGAAATGTACGAGACAAAATCAGAAGCTTTACGTAGAGAATATGAAATTAAGACATTTACAAGACAAAGAAAACTAAAATTGATTGAGGAGGGATAATATGGCAACTTTATACTTAGTAGGGACACCGATAGGTAATTTAAGTGACATTACATTTCGAGCAATCGAAACGTTAAAACAGGTAGATATCATTGCGTGTGAAGATACGAGAGTAACTAAAAAGTTATGTAACCACTATGATATTACTACTCCATTAAAATCATATCATGAACATAATAAAGAGCAACAGACAGATTATTTAATTCAATTACTTAAAGAAGAAAATAATATTGCGCTTGTATCAGATGCAGGGTTGCCGTTAATTAGCGATCCAGGATATGAACTTGTTGTTGAAGCACATAAACATAACATTGCTGTAGAAACCATTCCAGGACCTAATGCAGGATTAACTGCACTAATGGCAAGTGGTTTACCTTCATTTACATATACTTTTTTAGGCTTCTTGCCACGAAAAGAAAAAGAAAAAGTGAATATTTTATCTCAACGAATGTATCAAGATAGTACTTTAATCATTTATGAGTCTCCATTTAGAGTGATTGATACACTAAAAGCGATTATTAAAGTAGATTCAAGAAGACGTGTAGCAGTAGGTCGTGAACTTACTAAAAAATTTGAACAAGTGGTTATGTTTGAAGTATCACAATTATTAGAAGCAATTGAAAATCAAGAGATTCCACAAAAGGGAGAATTTGTGATTTTAATTGAGGGGGCCAAAGCTCAAGAAACAAAACAATGGTTTGAAGATGTAACGATTATAGATCATGTTAATCATTATATTGAGACTCAAAATTTAAAACCTAAGAAAGCGATAAAAGTAGTCGCAGAAGAACGACAGATGAAAACAAGTGAGATTTATGATATTTATCATAATATTAAATCGTAAAATTAATAAAAACTTGTATCATAGTGATAGAAAAATACC
This sequence comes from Staphylococcus sp. HMSC034C12, assembly GCF_001835895.1. NCBI lineage: Bacteria > Bacillati > Bacillota > Bacilli > Caryophanales > Staphylococcaceae > Staphylococcus > Staphylococcus sp. HMSC034C12. Next base: position 6,760 of record NZ_KV826326.1, read on the forward strand.
ATAAAATATTAATTTATGATAATGTTAATAAGATACGACAATGTATATTCTATATGGGTTATAATGAATAAGATAGATGTTTTATGATGATGTGTCGTCACAAACGTTATATTAAATATTCATTAGAAAATAATTAAAAATTTAGATAAAATTTAAAGTGAACTAGTCATTAAGACATGAACGAAAGGGAGGACTACTGATGGCGAAAGAAACATTTTATATTACAACCCCTATTTATTATCCTAGTGGTAATCTGCATATCGGTCACGCATATTCTACAGTTGCTGGTGATGTAATTGCACGATATAAACGTATGCAAGGATATGATGTTCGTTATCTTACAGGTACAGACGAACATGGTCAAAAAATCCAAGAAAAAGCGCAAAAAGCAGGAAAAACAGAATTAGAGTATTTAGATGAAATGATTGCTGGAATCAAACGTTTATGGGCTAAATTGGAAATCTCAAATGATGATTTTATTAGAACTACAGAAGAACGTCATAAACAAGTGGTAGAAAAAGTATTTGAACGTTTATTAAAACAAGGTGATATTTATCTTGGTGAATATGAGGGATGGTATTCTGTCCCTGATGAAACGTATTATACTGAATCTCAACTTGTAGACCCTGTTTACGAAAATGGTAAAATCGCAGGCGGTAAAAGTCCAGATTCTGGACATGAAGTTGAATTAGTTAAAGAAGAAAGTTATTTCTTTAATATTAATAAATATACAGATCGTTTATTAGAATTTTACGATGCTAATCCTGATTTTATTCAACCTCCATCTAGAAAAAATGAAATGATTAATAACTTTATTAAACCAGGATTAGAAGACTTAGCAGTTTCACGTACGTCATTTGATTGGGGGGTAAGAGTTCCATCTAACCCTAAACATGTAGTTTATGTATGGATTGATGCTTTAGTAAACTATATTTCTTCTCTTGGATATTTATCAGATGATGATTCATTATTCCAAAAATATTGGCCAGCAGATGTACATTTAATGGCAAAAGAAATCGTTCGTTTCCATTCTATTATTTGGCCTATCTTACTTATGGCTCTTGATTTACCTTTACCGAAAAAAGTATTCGCGCACGGATGGATTTTAATGAAAGATGGAAAAATGAGTAAATCTAAAGGTAATGTAGTAGATCCTAATGTTCTCATTGATCGTTATGGCTTAGATGCTACACGCTATTACTTAATGCGTGAATTACCATTCGGATCTGACGGCGTATTTACTCCGGAGGCATTTGTTGAACGTACTAATTTCGACTTAGCAAATGATTTAGGTAACTTAGTTAACCGTACGATTTCTATGATTAATAAATATTTCCAAGGAGAGCTCCCTGCATATCAAGGACCAAAACATGAATTGGATGAAGATATGGAAGCATTAGCACTTGAAACTGTGAAGAACTTCCATGACAATATGGAAAGTTTCCAATTCTCAGTAGCATTATCTACAGTTTGGAAGTTAATAAGTCGAACAAATAAATACATCGATGAAACCACTCCATGGGTTTTAGCTAAAGATGAAAGTCAAAAAGATATGTTAGGAAATGTAATGGCACACTTAGTTGAAAATATTCGTTTTGCAACTGTATTATTGCGCCCATTTTTAACACATGCGCCTAAAGAAATTTTCAAACAATTGAATATTAATAATTCAGATTTATACGAATTATCAAGTTTAGAGCATTATGGTGCATTACAAGAACCAATTATGGTTACTGAAAAACCTTCTCCAATCTTCCCAAGATTAGATTCAGAGGATGAAATTGCATTTATTAAAGAATCAATGCAACCACCTAAATCTAATGAAGATGATAAAGAAGAAGTACCAAGTAAATCGCAAATTGATATTAAAGATTTTGATAAAGTTGAAATTAAAGCTGCAACTGTTATTGATGCAGAAAATGTACCGAAATCAGATAAATTATTAAAAATACAAGTTGATTTAGGAGCAGAACAACGTCAGATTGTTTCAGGTATTGCGAAATTCTATCGTCCAGAAGATATTATTGGTAAAAAAGTGGCTGTTGTAACTAACCTAAAGCCAGCAAAATTAATGGGTCACAAATCTGAAGGTATGATATTATCAGCTGAAAAAGATAAAGTATTAACGTTAGTAAGCTTACCGAGTGCAATTCCAAATGGTGCAATTATAAAATAAATATAGCCGTTAGGAGAGATAAAATGTTAATAGATACACATGTTCATTTAAATGACGAACAATATGATGAAGATTTAAGTGAAGTGATATCTCGTGCAAGAGAAGCAGGCGTTGACCGTATGTTTGTCGTGGGATTTGATACTAAGACAATTGAACGTACTATGGAACTGATTGATGAATATGACTTTATTTATGGTATTATCGGTTGGCATCCTGTAGATGCAATAGATTTTACTGAAGAACGTTTAGAATGGATTGAATCATTAGCTCAGCATCCTAAAATTATCGGTATTGGAGAAATGGGATTAGATTATCATTGGGATAAATCTCCAGCTGATGTTCAAAAAGAAGTGTTTAGAAAGCAAATTGCTTTAGCTAAACGCGTTAAGTTACCTATTGTCATTCATAATCGTGAAGCAACTCAAGATTGTGTAGATATTTTAATGGAAGAACATGCAGAAGAAGTTGGAGGCATTATGCATAGTTTTAGTGCATCACCTGAAATTGCAGATGTCATTATTAATAAACTTAATTTCTATGTGTCATTAGGCGGACCAGTCACATTCAAAAATGCAAAACAACCTAAAGAGGTCGCTAAACATGTTCCAATGGATCGCTTATTAGTTGAAACAGATGCACCTTATTTATCTCCACATCCTTATAGAGGAAAACGTAATGAACCTGAACGTGTCACGCTTGTTGCACAACAAATTGCAGATTTACGTGATATGACATACGAAGAGGTATGTCGTCAAACTACAGAAAATGCAGAAAGATTATTTAACTTAAATTAATAATCCTCAGTATGAGAAAGATGTAAAACATCATCTATCGTAATGCTATCTAATAGTGAATGACGATAATATGTGCATCTTTCTCATTTTTTATAGTATAACCGTTATAATAGAAATGAGATTAAGTGAAAGGTAATGGTAAATGAATATGAGAATAAATGAATTTATCGTTGTCGAAGGCAGAGATGACACAGAACGAGTTAAAACAGCTGTGGAATGTGATACGATTGAAACAAATGGAAGTGCCATTAATAGAGAAACGTTAGCAGTGATTCAGAATGCTCAAGAAACAAGAGGCGTGATTGTATTAACTGATCCTGACTTTCCAGGTGATAGAATTAGAAATATTATTACTGAACACGTACCAGGAGTTAAACATGCCTATGTCGATCGTGAAAAAGCGAAAAATAAGCGTGGAAAAATTGGGATAGAACATACACATCCTGAAGATATAAAGAAAGCCTTAATGCATGTGAGTTCTCCTTTTGAAGAAGGAGAGGAGTCGATAGATAAAAGTGTATTAATTGATTTAGGTTTAATTATTGGTAAAGATGCGAGACGTAAGAGAGAGATACTTGGACGTAAATTGCATATTGGACATTCTAATGGCAAACAATTACTAAAAAAATTAAATGCTTTTGGTTATACTGAAGAAGACGTACGACGTGCATTATCAATGGATAAGGAGAATAATTAAAGATGGATAGAAAAGATATAGCTACACCTTCTAGAACAAAAGAACTATTAAATCAATTTGACTTTAATTTTAAGAAAAGCTTAGGTCAAAATTTCTTAGTAGATGTTAATATTATTCATAAAATTATTGATGCAAGTCATATTGATAAGTCGACAGGTGTAATTGAAGTGGGCCCTGGTATGGGCTCATTAACAGAACAACTCGCTAAAAGTGCTAAAAAAGTGTTGTCATTTGAAATCGATCAACGTCTAATTCCAGTTTTAAAAGAAACACTTCATCCCTACGACAATGTAACAATTATAAATGAAGATATATTAAAAGCTGATATAGCTGCATCTGTGAACACGTATTTAAATGATTGCGATAAAATTATGGTAGTAGCGAATTTACCTTACTATATTACGACTCCGATTTTACTTAATTTAATGCAACAAGATATTCCCATTGATGGTTATGTAGTGATGATGCAAAAAGAAGTTGGAGAGCGTTTAAATGCAGAAGTAGGTACAAAAGCATATGGTTCTTTATCTATTGTGACTCAATATTACACAGAAACGAGTAAAGTACTCACTGTCCCTAAATCAGTGTTTATGCCGCCACCAAATGTTGACTCGATTGTTGTAAAATTGATGCAAAGAGAGGAACCTCTTGTTTCAGTAGACGATGAACAAGCTTTCTTTAAACTTGCAAAAGCTGCTTTTGCTCAAAGACGTAAAACGATTAATAATAACTATCAGAATTTCTTTAAAGATGGTAAAAAATATAAATCACAAATTCATCAATGGTTAGAAAACGCAAATATTGATCCTAAACGTCGTGGAGAAACCCTTTCTATACAAGATTTTGCACGATTGTATGAAGAAAAGAAAAATTTCCCAGAATTAGAAAATTAAATTGTTGACAAAGTGTCGCTACCTTGATAAAATTTAAATTTTATTTGACATATTACTTCAAAATGTGATATTATGTAACCTGTAGCGAGGTGGAGCAATATGCCAAAATCAATTTTGGACATCAAAAATTCTATTGATTGTCATTTAGGAAATCGTATTGTACTTAAAGCCAACGGTGGTCGAAAAAAAACAATCGAACGTTGTGGAGTGTTAAAAGAGACATATCCTTCAGTATTTATTGTTGAATTAGATCAAGATAAGCATAATTTTGAAAGAGTGTCGTATACATATACGGATGTTCTTACAGAGAATGTACAAGTTTCATTTGAAGAGGATAATCATCAAGAAGTAGTTGCACACTAAATTCGAACATATAAATATAGAGTTGTTTAGTGTACTACAAACTCTATCATTAAAAACATATTGGGTGTTGGGCTGTTTAAGTTCAACACTCTTTTTAATTCTTAATCTCTTTTAATAAAATAATAATTTAAATAAATCAAGATTTGCAGTTGAAATTAAGATCATTTATCTCCTAATTTATTAACTTTTAATTATAATTTATAATGTAACTATCAAATATTTTAAGTCTTTATGTTAAAATCATTTTAATACTATTGATGAAGAGAGGGCGGAAAAATGATATATGAAACGGCACCAGCCAAAATTAATTTGACGCTCGATACACTTTTCAAAAGAAATGATGGTTACCATGAAATTGCTATGATAATGACAACAGTAGATCTGAATGATAGATTGTCTTTTCAGAAAAGAAATGATAATAAAATTGTTGTAGATATAGAACATAACTATGTTACTAATGATCATAAAAATCTCGCCTACCAAGCAGCTAAACTGATGATGGAAACATATCAACTTAAACAAGGCGTCACGATTTCGATTGATAAAGATATTCCGGTTTCTGCTGGATTAGCTGGGGGATCAGCTGATGCTGCTGCTACGATGCGAGGAATTAATCGTTTATATGAATTAGGCGCATCTTTAGAAACACTAAGCCAATTAGGCCTTCAAATTGGGACAGATGTTCCATTTTGCATCTATAATAAAACTGCTATATGTAAAGGGAGAGGCGAAAAAATTAAATTTCTAGACAAACCTCCTTCTGCATGGGTGGTATTAGCAAAACCTAATCTTGGAATATCTTCTCCAGATATTTTTAAAGAACTTAATTTGAAAGATGATTATGATGTACATACAGAAATGTGTGAAGAAGCGATTAGACAGGGAGATTATATGAAATTGTGTAAGAGTTTATCTAATCGTTTAGAAACCGTTTCTATGTCCATGTATCCAGAAATTAAAAAAATTAAAAATAATATGTTGCGTTGTGGTGCTGATGGAGCACTAATGAGTGGGAGTGGACCTACTGTATATGCATTCGCTCAAAAGAAGAGCCAAGCAAAGAAAGTATATAATGCTGTAAATGGCTGTTGTAACGAAGTGTATTTAGTAAGATTATTAGGATAGAAAGGCTGGAACTTATGAGGTATAAAAGAAGTGAACGTATTGTCTTTATGACACAATATTTAATGAACCATCCAAATCAGTTAATTCCATTAACTTTTTTCGTGAAAAAATTTAAACAAGCAAAGTCATCGATTAGTGAAGACGTTCAAATCATCAAAAATACGTTCCAAAAAGAAAAATTAGGAACTGTAATTACAACAGCTGGCGCAAGCGGCGGTGTAACCTATAAACCAATGATGAGCAAAGAAGAAGCAATCGAAATTATAGAAGAAATCATTACGATGCTACAAGAAAAAGAGCGCTTATTACCAGGTGGATATTTATTTTTATCGGATTTAGTTGGGAACCCATCATTACTTAATAAAGTAGGGAAACTCATTGCTAGTATTTACATGGATGAGAAACTAGATGCAGTAGTGACGATCGCAACGAAAGGGATATCACTTGCCAATGCAGTAGCAAACGTATTAAATTTACCTGTAGTAGTTATTAGAAAAGACAATAAAGTTACTGAAGGTTCTACGGTTTCCATTAACTATGTTTCAGGCTCATCAAGAAAAATTGAAACGATGGTCTTATCGAAACGCACATTAGCCGAAAACTCAAATGTGTTAGTTGTAGATGACTTTATGAGAGCAGGCGGTTCAATAAATGGTGTAATGAATCTTATGAATGAGTTTAAAGCAGAGGTGAAAGGGGTATCTGTACTAGTAGAATCAAAAGAAGTAAAACAAAGATTGATTGAGGATTATACTTCTTTAGTCAAATTATCAGATGTTGACGAATATAATCAAGAATTTAAAGTTGAACCTGGTAATATCTTGTCTAAATTTTCTTAAAAGGAGTTATACATCATGAAAACAATTAATACTAATAAAGCACCTGAAGCGTTAGGACCATATTCTCATGCAATGGTCGTGAATAATTTAGTATTCACATCAGGACAAATTCCATTAGATACTGAAGGAAACATCGTAAGTAGCGATGTGAAAGAACAAACAAAACAAGTATTAGAAAATTTATCTGTTGTACTTGAAGAAGCAGGTTCTGATTTAAACTCTGTTGTAAAAGCAACTATTTTTATTTCTGATATGAATGAATTTCAACAAATTAATGAAGTTTATGGTAGCTACTTTAATGAGCATCAACCTGCGCGAAGTTGCGTAGAAGTGTCTCGCCTACCAAAAGACGTTAAAGTTGAAATTGAATTAGTAGGTAAAGTTAAAGGAATATAATTTACTTAATTAACACATTGTCATGCTTCTAACCACACAAAGATATATATACTAGGGGGGCTCACTGCATGAAAGTGACAGATGTAAGACTTAGAAAAATACAAACAGATGGCAGAATGAAAGCACTCGTTTCTATCACATTAGACGAAGCTTTCGTAATTCATGATTTACGCGTAATCGAAGGCAACTCAGGTCTTTTCGTTGCTATGCCAAGCAAACGTACACCAGATGGTGAATTCCGCGATATCGCACATCCAATCAATTCAGAAATGAGACAAGAAATACAGGATGCTGTGATGAAAGTATATGATGAAACTGACGAAGTGATTCCAGATAAAAATGCTTCATCAGACGTAACAGAAGAATCAGACGAAGCTTAAAATAACAAAAAGCAAATCATATTTTTGATAATGCTTATTTTATTAATTATGTAAGCTAAATGACGTGGGCACGAAACTCTAAATTCAAACTTGAATTTTGTTTCGTGCCCATTTTTATTGTTTTATCGATATTTTTTAAAAATTAGATGCATGATGCAAATAATTAAACTCTGTTTACAAAATTTGTTAAATCTTGAAACTATAAGTTAAGTTAAATTATAATTACTTGTGAAGTGCAAATTTTATTGGAGGATTATTATTCATGCAAAGAAATGCAATCATATTAGCAGCTGGAAAAGGAACACGAATGAAATCAAAGAAATATAAAGTGTTACATGAGGTTGCTGGTAAACCAATGGTTGAACATGTACTGACAAATGTTAAAAAAGCGGGCGTAAATCAAATCGTCACTATCGTAGGTCACGGGGCAGAACAAGTAAAAGAGACATTAGGTAATCAGTCATTATATAGTTATCAAAATGAACAATTAGGAACTGCACATGCAGTTAAAATGGCAGAAGAACATTTACATACTCAAGAAGGTACAACATTAGTAGTATGTGGAGATACACCACTTATTACTTCAGAAACTTTACAACGTTTAATTGCACACCATGAAGAAACACAAGCACAAGTTACTGTTTTATCGGCTACAGCTCAGACGCCTTTCGGGTATGGGCGAATCGTACGTGATCAAAATCATCACCTTAATCGCATTGTAGAAGAAAAAGATGCAACAAATGCTCAAAAAGACATCAATGAAATCAGCTCAGGTATATTTGCATTTGATAATAAAACGTTATTCGAAAAACTTAAACAAGTTAAAAATGATAATGCACAGGGTGAATATTATTTACCTGACGTCGTTACTTTAATTTTAGAAGATAATGGAAAAGCAGAAGTGTATCATACTGATGACTTTGATGAAATTATGGGTGTAAATGATCGAATCATGTTAAGTCATGCTGAAAAAGCGTTGCAACATCGTATTAATCATCATCATATGAGAAATGGTGTTACAATCATTGATCCAATCACTACATTTATAGGTCCAGATGTAGAGATAGGTATGGATACTGTTATTGAGCCAGGCGTACGTATCAATGGAAAAACATTCATTGGTGAAGATACACACGTTGGTCAATATTCAGAAATTAACAACAGTCGTATTGGCAATAAAGTTCATATTATACAATCAGTCATCAATGATTCTAGTGTAGGAAATAAGACCAAAGTTGGTCCATTTGCTCAATTAAGACCTGGTTCAAATCTAGGTGCTGAAGTTAAAGTGGGTAACTTTGTAGAAGTTAAGAAAGCAGAATTAAAAGATGGTGCAAAAGTATCACACTTAAGTTATATTGGCGATGCAGAAGTTGGTGAACGTACAAATATTGGTTGTGGTTCAATCACTGTTAATTATGATGGAGTAAATAAATTTAAAACAATCATTGGAAAAGACGCTTTCATTGGTTGTAACACGAATTTGATTGCCCCTGTAACAGTAGGAGATGGCGCTTTAATTGCAGCAGGATCGACGATTACAGATGACATACCTAAAGAAAGCTTAGCATTAGCACGCGCACGTCAAGTAACCAAAGAAGGTTACAATAAAAAATAAAGATTAATATAAGATACAAAAAGACTGTGTCATTTTTCTGTTAAAGGGAATAAATGAATATATAAATATAAAATTTTGAATGTATTACTATCATGCCAAGTTGAGTGATACGTAATAAACATATTATTGGTCAGTTTTTAGTGGAATATAGTAAAAATGCTAGAATTTTTATATAATAGTATTGTCTAAGTAAAAAATTGGAGGACTATAAATGTTAAATAATGAGTACAAAAATTCGTCTTTAAAGATTTTTTCTTTAAAGGGAAATGAACCATTAGCACAAGAGGTTGCTGATCGTGTAGGAATCGAATTAGGGAAATGTTCTGTTAAACGCTTCAGTGACGGTGAAATTCAAATTAATATTGAAGAAAGTATTCGTGGATGTGATGTATTTATCATTCAACCGACTTCTTATCCAGTTAACTTACATTTAATGGAATTATTAATTATGATTGACGCATGTAAACGTGCCTCTGCAGCAAATATCAATATTGTTGTTCCTTATTATGGTTATGCGCGCCAAGATAGAAAAGCGCGTAGTCGTGAACCAATTACTGCAAAATTAGTAGCAAATTTAATTGAAACTGCTGGTGCAAATCGTATGATTGCTTTAGATTTACATGCACCACAAATTCAAGGTTTCTTCGATATTCCAATCGATCACCTAATGGGCGTACCGATTATTGGACAATATTTTGAAAATGATCCTAACATCAACCCAGAAGAATGTGTTGTTGTATCTCCGGATCATGGCGGGGTAACACGCGCACGTAAATTAGCAGACATTTTAAAAACTCCGATTGCTATTATTGATAAACGTCGTCCTAAACCAAACGTGGCAGAAGTGATGAATATCGTTGGTGAAATTGAAGGACGTACAGCTATTATTATCGATGACATTATTGATACGGCAGGAACAATTACTTTAGCTGCTCAAGCATTAAAAGATAAAGGTGCGAAAGATGTATATGCTTGTTGTACACATCCTGTACTCTCAGGTCCTGCAAAAGAACGTATTGAAAATTCAGCGATTAAAGAACTTATTGTTACAAATTCAATCTTACTTGACGATAGTCAAAAACCATCAAACATCAAAGAATTATCTGTAGCTGGTTTAATAGCACAAGCTATTGTTCGTGTATATGAACGTGAGTCAGTAAGTGTATTATTTGACTAAAATTTACAAATGAGTTTGACTTATTATTTTTAAACATGTATAATTTATTCGTTCGTGATTTAACGAATAAATAAACACTTGCAAGCAATATTTAAATTGATGGGCAAGTGAGGAGAAGTTAAGACAATATATTATTATTGTTTCAACTTGAAAATGAAAGGTGGAAATACGAATGGCTTCATTAAAGTCAATCATTCGTCAAGGTAAACAAACTCGTTCTGACCTTAAAAAATTACGTAATACAGGTAAAGTACCTGCTGTTGTTTATGGTTATGGTACTAAAAACACTTCAGTTAAAGTAGATGAAGTTGAATTCATCAAAGTCATCCGTGAAGTTGGACGTAACGGTGTTATTGATTTAGGCGTGGGTTCTAAAACAATTAAAGTTATGGTATCAGATTATCAATTTGATCCACTTAAAAACCAAATTACTCATATCGACTTCTTAGCTATTAACATGACTGAAGAACGTACTGTTGAAGTACCAGTTCAATTAGTTGGTGAAGCAGTTGGCGCTAAAGAAGGCGGCGTAGTTGAACAACCATTATTTGATTTACAAGTTACAGCAACTCCAGAAAATATCCCAGAATCAATTGAAGTAGATATCACTGATTTACAAATAAATGATAGCTATTCAGTTGGGGATATTAAAGTATCTGGTGATTTCACAATTGAAAACGATCCAGAAGAATCTGTTGTTACAGTAGTTCCTCCAACTGATGAACCTTCTGAAGAAGAAATTGAAGCAATGGAAGGTGAATCAGCAACTGAAGAACCTGAAGTAGCTGGTGAAGACAAAGAAGACAAAGAAGACGAAGAAAATAAAGACGAAGAATAATTCGTTGATGACTATGTAGTCACTTTAAGTGAGAATGTCTTTAATTAAATTGATAGAAAGAGCCTGATACATTTTCATATGTAGAAGGCTTTTTCTTATGTATATCGGACATTTAAAAAATGAATGTTAAAATAAAAGTTGAAGTTTGATAACTTATAAAAGAGTGGGTTACGAAATCATTGAATTTCTTTCCTACTCTCTTTTTGTATTATATTGAGTAATATTATAAAATAAGGAGTAATCGACACATATTAAATTAAATGTTCAAATCAATCAAAAAGATGAACACAATGGAGGTTGCAACGTATGAAATGTATTGTGGGTCTTGGTAATATAGGTAAACGTTTTGAACGAACAAGACACAATATTGGCTTTGAAGTGATTGACTATATTTTAGATAAAAATCAATTTACATTAGATAAACAAAAATTCAAAGGCGCTTATACTATTGAACGTTTAAATGGGGATAAAGTGCTATTTATCGAGCCAATGACTATGATGAATTTATCAGGAGAAGCTGTGGGACCTTTAATGGATTACTATAATGTAGAAGTTGAAGATTTAATCGTTTTATACGATGATATGGATTTATCTCAAGGGCATATTCGTCTACGTCAAAAAGGAAGTGCAGGTGGACATAATGGAATGAAATCGATTATTAAACATTTAGGTACAGATCAATTTAAGCGTATTCGTATTGGAGTAGGGAGACCAACGAATGGTATGTCAGTTCCAGATTATGTATTACAAAAATTTTCTAATGAAGAAATGATGACAATGGAAAAAGTAATTGAACATGCTGCACAAGCAGTGGAAGCATTTATTGAGACGTCTCGTTTCGATCATGTTATGAATGAATATAATGGAGAAGTCAATTGAGAACGATTATTTCTGACTATATTCAAAATGACAAACGATTCCAGGAACTTGACGAAGTCTTTGGCAACCAAAATATTTTAGTTACAGGTTTATCTCCCTCAGCCAAAGCAACCATTATTGCTGAAAAATACTTGAATGATGATAAGCAAATGCTATTAATCACAAATAATTTATATCAAGCAGATAAATTAGAAACTGATATATTGCAATACATTGATCATTCTGAAGTTTATAAATATCCAGTCCAAGATATTATGACAGAGGAATTTTCAACTCAAAGCCCACAACTTATGAGTGAACGTGTTAGAACTTTAACGGCATTATCTCATGATAAGAAAGGGTTATTTATCGTTCCTTTAAATGGTTTGAAAAAATGGTTAACTCCAGTAGAATTGTGGAAACATCATCAAATGACTTTAGAAATTGGCGATGATATCGATGTGGATGAATTTTTAAATAAACTAGTAAACATGGGATATCGACGTGAGAGTGTCGTTTCTCACATTGGTGAGTTTTCTCTACGAGGCGGCATCATTGATATTTACCCCCTTATCGGTCAACCAGTTAGAATTGAATTGTTTGACACTGAAGTCGACTCGATTCGAGACTTTGATGTAGAAACACAACGTTCAAATGATAATGTTGAAAAGGTAGATATCACTACAGCGAGTGATTATATTATTACGGAAGATGTGATTAATCATCTTCAAACAGAATTACAAAAAGCATATGAACAAACACGTCCTAAAATTGATAAATCTGTACGAAATGATTTGAAAGAAACATATGAAAGTTTTAAATTATTTGAATCCACTTTCTTTGATCATCAATTACTTCGCCGTCTAGTTGCTTTTATGTATGACACACCTTCTACACTAATCGATTATTTCCAAAAAGATGCCATTGTAGTAGTTGATGAATATAATCGTATTAAAGAAACTGAAAAGACATTGACTACTGAAGTAGATGATTTTATCCAGAACTTAATTGAAAGTGGTAACGGATTTATTGGGCAGTCATTTATGGAATATGATGGGTTTGAAACGTTAATCAATCATTATCCAGTCACATATTTCACTTTATTTACATCGTCTATGCCAGTGAAGTTGCAACATATTATTAAATTTTCATGTAAGCCAGTGCAACAATTTTATGGACAATATGACATTATGCGTTCAGAATTTCAACGTTATGTAAGCAATAATTACACTATTGTAGTACTTGTAGAAACTGAAACGAAAGTTGAGCGTATTCAATCGATGCTTAATGAAATGCATATTCCTACTGTTACAAATATTCACTCAGAGATTGAAAGTGGACAAGCAATTGTAACAGAAGGTAGTCTATCAGAAGGTTTCGAACTGCCTTATATGCAACTTGTTGTAATTACGGAACGAGAATTATTTAAAACCAAACAGAAAAAACAACGAAAACGGACTAAAACAATTTCTAATGCTGAAAAAATTAAATCTTATCAAGATTTAAATGTTGGAGATTATGTTGTCCATGTGCACCATGGTGTGGGACGTTATTTAGGCGTTGAAACACTAGAAGTTGGAGACGTCCATAGAGATTATATTAAATTACAATATAAAGGAACCGATCAACTTTTTGTACCTGTTGATCAAATGGATCAAGTACAAAAATATGTTGCTTCAGAAGATAAATCGCCTAAATTAAATAAACTAGGCGGCTCAGAATGGAAAAAAACGAAAGCCAAAGTACAACAAAGTGTTGAAGATATCGCAGATGAACTTATTGCACTATATAAAGAACGAGAAATGTCAGTAGGTTATCAATATGGTGAAGATACGGCTGAGCAACATGATTTCGAAATGGACTTCCCATATGAACTTACACCAGACCAAGCTAAATCTATTGAAGAAATTAAAGAAGATATGGAAAAAGAACGTCCAATGGATCGCTTGCTATGTGGAGATGTGGGTTACGGAAAAACTGAAGTTGCTGTACGCGCGGCCTTTAAAGCTGTCATGGAAGGCAAACAAGTTGCCTTTTTAGTGCCTACAACGATTCTAGCGCAACAACACTACGAAACATTGATTGAACGGATGCAAGATTTTCCAATAGAAATTCAGTTGATTAGTCGATTCCGTACTGCTAAGGAAGTTAGAGAGACTAAAGAAGGTCTAAAATCTGGATACGTTGATATCGTTGTTGGAACACATAAACTATTGAGTAAAGACATTCAATATAAAGATCTAGGATTACTTATTGTCGATGAAGAACAACGTTTTGGCGTACGTCATAAAGAACGTATTAAAACATTGAAAACCAATGTAGATGTATTGACACTTACAGCCACGCCAATTCCAAGAACATTGCATATGAGTATGCTTGGTGTACGTGACTTATCTGTCATCGAAACACCTCCAGAAAACCGCTTCCCTGTACAAACCTATGTATTAGAGCAAAATAGTAATTTTATTAAAGAGGCTTTAGAACGTGAACTTTCTCGTGATGGACAAGTATTCTACCTTTACAATAAAGTACAGTCTATTTATGAAAAGCGTGAACAGTTACAAATGTTGATGCCAGAAGCAAACATTGCTGTTGCTCATGGACAGATGACAGAGCGAGATTTGGAAGAAACCATGTTGAGTTTTATTAATGGAGAGTACGACATTTTAGTTACAACAACCATTATAGAAACAGGTGTCGATGTGCCTAATGCGAACACATTAATCATAGAAGAAGCGGATCGTTTTGGTTTAAGTCAACTTTATCAATTACGTGGTAGAGTTGGACGTTCAAGTCGTATTGGATATGCTTACTTCTTACATTCTGCTAATAAAGTATTAACAGAAACAGCTGAAGAACGTTTACAAGCGATTAAAGAATTCACTGAATTAGGTTCAGGATTTAAAATTGCCATGCGTGATTTAAATATACGTGGAGCCGGTAATTTATTAGGTAAGCAACAACATGGATTCATTGATTCAGTAGGTTTTGATTTGTATTCTCAAATGTTAGAAGAAGCGGTAAACGAAAAACGTGGTATTACAGAAGAAACCCCTGATGCACCAGATGTTGAAATGGAATTACACTTAGACGCGTATTTACCAGCAGAGTATATTCAAAATGAACAAGCTAAAATAGAAATTTATAAGAAATTGCGTAAAGTTGAAACTGAAGAACAGCTTTTTGATGTGAAAGATGAATTACTTGATCGCTTCAATGATTATCCTGTAGAAGTAGAACGTTTATTAGAAATGGTAGAAATTAAAATACATGCTTTACATGCAGGCGTGACATTGATTAAAGATAAAGGAAAACAAATTGAAGTATTTCTTTCAACTAAAGGTACAGAACAGATAAATGGTGAAGAATTATTTAAACAAACTCAACCTTTAGGACGAACAATGAAGTTGGGTGTTAAAGAAGGTAAAATGCATATTACTCTAACAAAATCTAAACAGTGGTTAGAAAACTTAAAATTCTTAGTAAAATGTCTTGAAGGAAGTATGGAACTTGAGTACGAATTATAAATCGTCATCTGAAGTTTCATCTTCTTCTAAGAATTCACGACAACATTCAGCATTTAATGGCGTAGTGATTTTAACGCTTGCTTTAGTCATTGTTAAAGTATTAAGTGCAATTTATCGAGTTCCATATCAAAATATTTTAGGTGACTCTGGATTATATGCCTATCAACAAATTTATCCTATTGTAGCGCTAGGTATGATACTATCAATGAATGCAGTTCCTAGTGCTGTCACTCAAGTATTTGGAAGTCACAGTGGAACTGAAGTATTTTCAAAAACACTTCTAAGATTTCAAATGATAGGTCTTATTATTTTTAGTGTGATTTTAGTATTCTCCCATCCATTAGCACTGTTAATGGGAGATGCTCACTTAGCACCAATGCTAAAAATGGCAAGTTTTAGCTATTTGTTTATAGGAATTCTGGGTGTGATTAGAGGCTTTTATCAAAGTAGACAACAAATGAATATACCAGCTATTTCACAAGTAATAGAACAATGTATTCGTGTGTGTGTTATTATTATAGCTATTTTAATGTTTATGTTTAAAGAATGGACCATTTATCAAGCTGGAGCACTTGCAATATTAGCCTCAGCCCTTGGATTTTTAGGTTCTAGTCTATATTTATTAGCAACAAGACCTTTCCGATTACAATTAAATCAACACTCATATCCTCTTCCTTGGAAACAGCTAATACTTGCGACTCTCGTATTTGCATTAAGTCAATTATTAGTTATTTTATGGCAATTTATAGATAGTTTTACAGTCGTTCATATACTACAAACATATGGTTTAGGATTTAGAGAAGCGATTATGCAAAAAGGGATCTATGATAGAGGTGCTTCATTTATTCAAATAGGTTTAATAGTGACAACTACATTTAGCTTTGTCCTAATTCCATTACTTACAGATGCAATGTCTGATCATAATCATGTTCTTATGAATCGTTATACAAATGCATCTTTAAAGATCACACTACTCATTAGCGTAGCAGCAGGTATAGGTCTTATTAATATACTACCGATGATGAACCATGTATTTTTCAAAACAGATCAATTAAGCTTCACACTTAGTATTTATATGCTTACTGTAATTGGTGTATCGCTTATCATGATGGACATCGCACTTTTACAAGTGATGAATCAAATTCGCCCTATTTTTATTGGTGTGATGTCAGGACTACTATTTAAAATTATCTTTAATGTGATTTTTATTCACTTTATGGGAATTTTAGGTGCAAGTATAAGCACAGTGCTTTCGCTTATGATATTTGTTACTATTTTACATTATGAGGTCGTTAAATATTATCGTTTTAATCGCATGCGCGCGTTTATTGTTAAATTGATGAGTGCGCTCATTATAATGTCAGTAGTCATACAGGGGTTGCGAATGTTATTACCTCTTGTAGGCCGTTTAGGAAGTCTAATTGAGTTGTTAATTATAGTAGGAATAGGGGGTCTCATATTCCTATTCCTTGTTATGTATATGAATATTTTAGGATATAAAGAATTAAAACACTTACCATTCGGCGATAAACTGTATCGCATAAAGAAAGGAAGATAGATATGACGCATACCCTTACCATTGTTGGTATAGGCAATCATAGTATGGATGATTTACCTTTAGGTGTCTATCGCTTTTTGAAACAGCAACAGAGTATATATGCAAGGACACTCGAACATCCTGTTATTAAAGATTTAAAAAGTGACATTGAATTTAAAAGTTTTGATGACGTGTACGAAAAGTATGATCAATTTGAAGCGGTGTATCAACATATTGTTGAAACTTTAATAGAAGAAACGCGTATACAAGATACTGTTTACGTAGTGCCTGGACATCCTCGTGTAGCTGAAACGACGACTGCTAAATTACTTGATTACAATAAAAATAATGATGATATACATGTAAAGATTTTAGGTGGGAAAAGTTTTATAGATGATATATTTGTCGCAATCGATGAAGATCCTAATGATGGATTTACATTATTAGATGGTACTATTTTGAAAGAAAACACATTAAATATTCGAACACATACTCTCATTACACAAGTATATAGTGCGATGATTGCAGCAGATGTTAAACTCACATTAATGGAACGTTATCCGGACGATTTTAAAGTGAAGATAGTTACAGGCGCTAATAGTCAAGGCGCTAAAGTATTAGAAGTACCGTTATTTGAGTTAGATCATAATGAGGATATGTTTAACAATCTGACAAGTGTATTTGTGCCTAAAATAACGCGTGATGAAGATATGTATACTGATTTTGATTTTGCAGTTTATATTATTGACCATCTAGTGGATGATGAAAAAGGCTGTCCGTGGGATCGTGTGCAAACGCACGAATCACTTAAACGTTATTTATTAGAAGAAACATTTGAATTGTTTGAAGCAATAGATAATGAAGATGATTGGCATATGATTGAAGAACTCGGAGATATCTTATTACAAGTGCTACTTCATGCGAGTATTGGTAAAAAAGAAGGATATATGGATATTAAAGAAGTTATTGAAAGTTTAAATGCTAAAATGATTCGTCGACATCCTCACATATTCGGAGATAAAACAGTTGAAACAATAGAAGATTTAAATGATGTCTGGAAGAATGCAAAAGCAAAAGAAGGTAAAATACCTCGTGTGAAATTTGAGAAAGTATTTGCAGACCATTTTATGACATTGTATGATAAAACCAAAAATAAGGATTTTAATGAAGAAACCCTTAAAAATTATTTACAACAAGGGGAGAATGATCAATGAGATTAGATAAATATTTAAAAGTATCAAGACTTGTAAAACGTCGTACACTTGCTAAAGAAATTAGTGATCAAGGACGTGTAACAATTAACGGTAATGTAGCTAAAGCTGGCACAGATGTAAAAGTGGAAGACGAATTAGTCATTCGTTTTGGACAAAAACGTGTAACGGTTAAAGTAACTGGATTAAGTGAACATGCCTCAAAAGAAAATGCTAAAAATATGTATGAACTGATTAAAGAAGAACGAGTTCAACCATCTGCACAATCTGAAGAAGTGTAGTCTATGATTGAAACGTTTAAAGGAGGTGACAAGTTATGAGTAAAAAGGTAGAACATATTGATAATCAATATACTTCAGAACGAAATCGAAAGAAACAACGTCAACAAAAACGAATGCGTGTCGTTCGTCGAAGAGTAACAGTTTTTGGAGGATTATTATTAGCGATTATTATTATTCTATCTATCATGCTTGTCTTCCAAAAACAAAGTAACAATCAAGCAACAATAGAACGAAAGCATAAAGAAGAACAATTTCAGAAGAAACAAGATGAGGAAATAGCATTAAAAGAAGAGCTTAATAATCTTAACGATAAAGATTATATAGAGAAAGTTGCTCGAGATGACTATTATTTAAGTAACAATGGAGAAATTATTTTTAAATTGCCTAATGATAAATCATCGTCTAATTCTAAATCCTCTAGTAATAATTAAAAAGAGTAGGCAACTTTAAAAATTAAAGTAAAACGCTTAATTTAAAATAATCGTTTTATAGCATTGTGTAAATTTTAAAACAGGAATATAATAAGGTTAAAATTGAAACATTATCGGGAGGATTTATTTAGAATATGTCAATCGAAGTAGGAAACAAGCTAAAAGGTAAAGTGACAGGTATCAAAAAATTTGGTGCGTTTGTAGAATTACCTGAAGGTAAAAGTGGCTTAGTTCATATTAGTGAAGTTGCTGATAATTATGTTGAAAATGTAGAAGATCATTTATCAGTTGGAGATGAAGTGGAGGTAAAAGTTTTATCTATTGCAGATGATGGTAAAATCAGTCTCTCAATTAAAAAAGCGAAAGATCGTCCTCGTCGTCCACATCACAAATCTAATCAAAATAAACCGCCTCAACAAAAAGCAGAAGATTTTGAAAAGAAATTAAGTAATTTCTTAAAAGACAGTGAAGACAAATTGACTTCTATTAAACGTCAAACAGAATCAAGACGTGGTGGTAAAGGATCTAGACGTTAATTATATCTGTGTGAATAAATATAGCTAAGTTAACGGAGCCCTGGTTCCAATCATTTATTCTAGATTAATATGTATTGATAATAACTTAAGGGCATAAGATCATGTAAGATCTATGCCAGGGGTGAGATAAAGAACTGAAATTAAAGTTCTATCTCACTCTTTTTTCGTTATATCAATTATTTAGCCTAAGTCAGGAGGTTCAGTAATGTGAAAGTGAAAACGTCTCTTTGGAAAAAGACGGATCATTTAGCTGTTGCAGTATCTACAGGGATTGATAGTATGTGTTTATTATATAAATTATTAAATGACTTATCACATTCATATCAATCTATAACATGCTTGCATGTAAATCATGGTTTGAGAGATGCATCTGTCGAAGAAGAACGATTTATTAAACAATTCTGCAAGCAACATCAAATCCCCTGTTATGTTAAACAGTTAGATTTATCTAAAATAGTAGAAAAAGGAAAAAGTATTCAATCTGAAGCGAGAGATTTACGTTATCAATGGTTTGATGAGATGATGAGCAAGATAAATGCTGATGTGTTATTAACTGCTCATCATTTAAATGATCAACTTGAAACGATTTTTTATCGCGTTTTTACTGGTCGATCAACACGCAATTCATTAGGGATGAATGAATGTACTGAGCGAAATCATTATTTTATTTGTCGTCCTCTGATAGAGACATATAAAAATGATATAAAACAATATCAAACCATTCACCATGTGCCTTTTTATGAAGATGAATCTAATCACCATAATAAATATGCAAGAAATGACATTCGCAATCGACTTTTACCAGCTATTGATGAAAATAAGGACTTCAATGTGGAACAATTATTAAAGTTGAAACATTGGCATGATATACAATTACAACTTACACAACAACGAATAAGTTGTTTTATAGAACAACATGTTAACATCCACCTTAATAAAGAACGTATACAATTATCTCGAGCGTCTTTTAATCAACTAGATGAAATTTCAAAAATGATTTTACTAGATCGTTTATTTGAGATGCTTCAGTTAAATAAATCGTTTTCAGAAAAAAATTATAATGAATGGTTCGAACAAATTGAGAGTAAACAATCTCAAATTAAAATTCCCCTCACTGAAAAATGGATAATTCAAATTGCATATGATAAATTTATAATAATGGCTCATTATGAACACTCTCTACTTGAAGAACAAATTGTTACACATCCTTATACATATCAATTTGGTCATTATTTAATTACAATTCATCCAAATGAGAATGATAAAGCAATAGATTGGCCTCTAACGATTCGAACACGTAGAGATGGAGATAAGTTTAAGTTAAATGGTAGTCATGGACATAAAAAAGTAAGTCGTTTATTTATTGATAAAAAAATTGATAGCATAGAACGTACACAAATACCCATCATTTTAGATGCAAAACAACGAGTGATAGCTATAGGACAACTTTATGTGACGACAAGCTTTAAACATATAATAGATATTAAAAAAATTGGAGATGACTCATAAATGAAAGATGATTTAAAAGATATTTTATTAACTGAAGAAGAAATCCAAGAAATTTGTAAAGATTTAGGTGAACAATTAACGAGAGATTACAAAGATAAACCACTTGTTTGTGTTGGTATCCTTAAAGGTTCAGTTATGTTTATGGCAGATTTAATTAAACGTATTGATACACATTTAGCAATTGATTTTATGGATGTTTCAAGTTATCACGGTGGTACAGAATCAACAGGAGAAGTACAAATTTTAAAAGACTTAAGTGCTTCTATTGAAAACAAAGATGTACTTATTATTGAAGATATTTTAGAAACAGGTACAACTTTAAAATCAATTACTGAATTACTACAATCACGCAAAGTTAACTCATTAGAAATCGTTACATTGTTAGATAAACCGAACCGTCGTAAAGCGGATATTGAAGCCAAATACGTTGGCAAAAAAATACCTGATGAGTTTGTAGTAGGATATGGTTTAGATTATGCTGAGCATTATCGAAATCTTCCTTACATTGGTACATTAAAACCGGAAATTTACAATAAATAAAATTTTATAATGTATTAGCAAATACAATAGATAGATTTTTAAATATAATAACTATACTAACGATATAAATTAGTGTAGACTCATTTTATATTCAAAATTGTCATTTTATGAAACGACTATACATAGATATGTAAAGCCGAAAACAAAGAATGAGTAAATGATGAATATAAAATAATTAACTAGAATTAGAAAAGCGCTACAAAAGTTGAAATACTAGCCTTTATAAGCTAGATTATGTTACAATTTTTGTTAGCTTTATTATAGAAATAGGAGGAAATGACGCATGCAGAAAGCTTTTCGCAATGTGCTAGTTATCGCAATTATTGGCGTTATTATATTCGGTGTTTTCTCATATATCAATGGTAATGGAAATACACCGAAACAACTTTCCTATTCACAGTTTGTAGAGAAATTGGATAAAGGTGATCTTAAAACTTTAGAAATCCAACCTGAACAAAATGTGTACTTGGTAAGTGGTAAAACTAAAAATGATGAAGATTATTCTTCAACGATTTTATACAATAACGAAAAAGATTTACAAAAAATAACAAGTGAAGCTCGTAGCCAAAAAGGATTAGATTTTACAGTTAAAGAAGAAGAAAAACAAAGTGTCTTTGTCAGTATGTTGACAACGCTTATTCCTGTATTAATTATTGCTTTCTTATTTATATTCTTCCTTAGCCAAGCACAAGGTGGCGGCGGTGGAGGTCGTATGATGAACTTTGGTAAATCCAAAGCAAAAATGTACGACAATCAAAAACGTCGTGTTCGCTTCTCAGATGTTGCTGGGGCAGACGAAGAAAAACAAGAGTTAATTGAAATTGTAGATTTCTTAAAAGATAATAAGAAATTTAAGAAAATGGGTTCAAGAATTCCTAAAGGTGTCTTACTTGTAGGCCCACCAGGTACAGGTAAAACATTATTAGCACGTGCCGTTGCAGGTGAAGCTGGAGCTCCATTCTTCTCAATCAGTGGTTCTGACTTCGTTGAAATGTTTGTAGGTGTTGGTGCAAGTCGAGTACGTGATTTATTTGAAAATGCTAAGAAAAATGCACCATGTATTATTTTCATAGACGAAATTGATGCTGTTGGTCGTCAACGTGGTGCAGGTGTTGGTGGCGGTCACGATGAACGTGAACAAACGCTTAACCAATTATTAGTTGAAATGGATGGTTTCGGTGAGAATGAAGGTATCATTATGATTGCAGCAACCAACCGTCCTGACATTTTAGACCCTGCATTATTACGTCCTGGTCGTTTCGATAGACAAATTCAAGTAGGTCGTCCAGATGTTAAAGGCCGTGAAGCGATTCTTCATGTTCATGCTAAAAACAAACCACTTGATGAAACTGTCGATTTAAAAGCTATTTCTCAAAGAACGCCTGGTTTCTCTGGTGCTGATTTAGAAAACCTATTGAACGAAGCATCATTAATTGCCGCACGTGAAGGTAAAAATAAAATTGATATGCGTGATATTGAAGAAGCAACAGACCGAGTGATTGCGGGTCCAGCGAAAAAATCTCGTGTTATTTCTGATAAAGAACGTAATATTGTAGCACATCATGAAGCAGGGCATACAGTCATTGGTATGGTACTTGATGAAGCAGAAGTTGTACACAAAGTAACGATTGTGCCTCGTGGACAAGCAGGTGGTTACGCAATGATGTTACCTAAACAAGACCGCTTCTTAATGACAGAACCAGAATTGTTAGATAAAATTTGTGGTCTTTTAGGTGGTCGTGTATCTGAAGATATTAACTTTCATGAAGTATCAACTGGTGCTTCAAACGACTTTGAAAGAGCAACACAAATTGCACGTTCAATGGTCACTGAATATGGTATGAGTAAGAAATTAGGACCTTTACAATTCTCTACAAGCGGTGGCGGTCAAGTCTTCTTAGGTAAAGATATGCAAGGTGAACCTAACTATTCAGGCCAAATTGCTTATGAAATTGATAAAGAAGTTCAACGTATTATTAAAGAACAATATGAACGTTGTAAACAAATTTTATTAGAACATGAATCACAATTGAAACTGATTGCTAAAACATTATTAACTGAAGAAACACTAGTAGCAGAACAAATACGTTCATTATTCTATGATGGTGTTTTACCAACAGTGGATTATGATGCAGCTAAAGTGGTAAAAGATGAAGATAGAGATGATTCTGAGTTCTCAAACGGTAAATATGGTAAATCTTATGATGACATTCGTGAAGAACAACTTGAAGAAGGTCGTAAAGATGAAGCAGAAGACCGCAGAGAAGATGACAGAATCGATCATGATAGAAACAATCATCGTTCAGACCGTAATCAATCTCAAAATCATTCACAACGAAATGATAGAGATGAAACAGGTTATGAACAATCTCCAAATATAGAGCATCCAACAGATTCAAATCATAGAGAATCATAGTTAGTCATAAAAACTCTTTCGACTCGGGTTAAATAACCTTAATCGAAAGAGTTTTTAATATGATATAGGAGCATTATATACCCTAGAGCAAGTTACTTCATATTCTTAAATAAGCAGTGTAAAATAGATATTCTTAATAAAGGATTTAATATTAGATTTTAAAATAAATGAAACAAACGAAATAAAATAACATAAAGGAGAGATTAGAGTAATGACACATGATTATATTGTTAAATCATTGGCTTTTGATGGAGAAGTACGTGCGTATGCTGCATTAACAACTGAATCAGTTCAAGAAGGCCAAACACGTCACTATACATGGCCTACAGCTTCAGCAGCGATGGGGAGAACAATGACAGCAACGTTATTAATGGGGGCAATGTTAAAAGGAAATCAAAAGCTTACTGTCACAGTAGATGGTAAGGGCCCAATTGGTCGAATTATTGCTGATGCAGATGCACAAGGAAATGTCCGTGCATATGTTGACCATCCTCAAACCCATTTTCCACTTAATGATCAAGGTAAATTGGATGTAAGACGAGCAGTAGGTACTGAGGGTGCAATTCAAGTCGTTAAGGATGTAGGAATGAAAGATTATTTCTCAGGCGCAAGTCCAATCGTTTCTGGTGAACTTGGAGAAGATTTCACTTATTATTTTGCGACAAGTGAACAAACACCGTCATCAGTAGGATTAGGGGTACTTGTTAACCCTGATAATTCTATTAAAGCAGCGGGTGGATTTATTATACAAGTCATGCCAGGCGCTAAAGAAGAAACTATTACTAAATTAGAAAATGCAATTAACCAAATGCAGCCAGTTTCTAAATTGATTGAACAAGGCTTAACGCCAGAAGGTATCTTAAATGAAATTTTAGGTGAAGAGAATGTACAAATTTTGGAAACAATGGATGCACAATTTGAATGTAATTGTAGTCATGAAAAATTCCTAAATGCAATTAAAGGTTTAGGTGAAGCAGAAATTGAAGATATGATTAAAGAAGATCATGGTGCTGAGGCCGTGTGTCATTTTTGTGGAAATAAATATCATTATTCTGAAGGCGAACTTCAAGAACTACTTGATACAATAAAAAAATAGTAGAATGTTGATGAGCAATAAGCGTATGTTTATTGCTCTTTTTTTATGGGAAGAACTAAATGTAACTAATTAAAGTAAAATATTACATCATATTTAAAGAAATATCTTTGTCTTTTTAGAAAATTCTGATAGAATATAGTTATATCCGATAGAAAAACTAAGTTTTAAATTAGAAAGTTAAAGGAGCGTTTTTTCGATGGCACAAAAACCTGTAGAAAATATTACACAAATTATTGGCAACACACCGGTAGTAAAATTAAGAAACGTAGTAGATGAAGATGCGGCAGATGTATATGTAAAATTAGAGTATCAAAATCCAGGTGGCTCTGTAAAAGACCGTATTGCTTTAGCAATGATTGAAAAAGCTGAAAAAGAAGGAAAAATTAAACCTGGTGATACAATTGTAGAACCAACAAGTGGTAATACTGGTATTGGTTTAGCATTTGTTTGTGCAGCTAAAGGTTATAAAGCAGTATTTACTATGCCTGAAACAATGAGTTCTGAACGTCGCAACTTATTAAAAGCATATGGTGCGGAATTAGTGTTAACACCTGGATCTGAAGCAATGAAAGGTGCTATTAAGAAAGCTAAAGAATTGAAAGAAGAACATGGTTATTTCGAACCTCAACAATTTGAAAATCCAGCTAACCCTGAAGTACATGCATTAACAACTGGTCCTGAATTAGTTGAACAATTTGAAGGCAAACAAATTGATGCTTTCTTAGCAGGTGTTGGTACTGGCGGTACATTATCTGGTGTAGGTAAAGTCTTAAAAGAGAAATATCCTAATGTTGAAATTGTAGCAATTGAACCAGAAGGATCTCCTGTATTAAGTGGTGGAGAACCTGGACCACATAAATTACAAGGTTTAGGTGCTGGTTTTGTACCTGATACTTTAAATACTAATATTTATGATAGTATCATTAAAGTTGGTAATGAAACTGCAATGGAAACATCACGTCGTGTGGCTAAAGAAGAAGGTATCTTAGCAGGTATTTCTTCAGGCGCAGCAATTTATGCAGCAATCGAAAAAGCAAAAGAGTTAGGTAAAGGTAAAACAGTTGTAACAGTATTACCAAGTAATGGTGAACGTTACTTATCTACACCATTATATTCATTCGATGACTAATGATGATATAAGTTGATATTTGAATATCATGTTTTAAATAAGAAATGGCTGGTTTCGTAAAAGGCGGAGCCAGCTATTTTTTAGTATAAAGGTTCTTTTAGTTAACAATACTGAAATATAGACTAAATGAGTGTATCATGTGAGTATACATATTTATTTTTAAAACAAAGGATGATTGGTAGTGGGTAAAACAAAAATTATGGGAATCTTAAATGTAACGCCTGATTCATTTTCAGATGGTGGTCAGTATAATTCAATTGATAACGCAGTTACACGTGCTAAAGAAATGATTGATGAAGGCGTAGATATTATTGATGTAGGAGGCGTATCAACAAGACCTGGGCACACAGAAGTGTCTTTAGAAGAAGAAATGCAACGTGTAGTGCCAGTTGTAGAAGAATTAGTGAAACTAAATGTACAAATTTCCATAGATACATATCGCAGTGAAGTTGCTGAAGCTTGTCTAAGATTAGGGGCCACAATGATTAATGACCAATGGGCTGGGTTATATGATCCTCATATTTTAGATGTAGTTGCTAAATATGAAGCGGAAATTGTGTTAATGCATAATGGAGATGGCCAACGTGACCAACCAGTTGTAGAAGAAATGCTATTAACACTTATAAAGCAAGCAAATAAAGCAGAAATGGCAGGGGTTCCAAAACATAAAATATGGTTAGATCCTGGAATTGGATTTGCCAAAAGTAGAAAAGAAGAAAATGAAGTAATGGCTCGCTTAGATGAATTAGTTGCTACAGAGTATCCAGTTTTATTAGCGACAAGTCGTAAACGTTTTATTAGAGAGATGATTTCTACTGATACGACACCAAAAGAAAGAGATGAGGCCACTGCTGCTACTACTGCCTATGGTATAATGAAAGGCATAAAAGCAGTTCGCGTACATAATGTTGAATTAAATGTACGTTTAGCTCAAGGTATAGATTTTTTGAAGGAGAATGAAAATGAACGACATGATCTTTCTTAAAGGGATGAAGTTTTATGGGTATCATGGTGCACTCGCAGCTGAGAATGAAATAGGTCAAATTTTTTTAGTAGACGTAACTTTAAAAGTAGACTTATCAAAAGCGGGGCAGACAGATAATGTTAAAGATACTGTGCATTATGGTGAAGTATTTGAGGATGTAAAAGATATTGTTGAAGGTCCACCTTGCAATTTAATCGAGCATCTAGCTGAACGTATTGCAAAACGTATAAATTCACACTATAATCGTGTAATGGAAACGAAAGTCAGAATCACTAAAGAAAATCCACCTATACCTGGTCATTACGATGGTGTGGGTATTGAAATAGTGAGGGAGAATCGTTAATGGTACAAGCATATTTAGGTTTAGGAAGTAATATTGGTGATAGAAAACAACAACTTCTTAAGGCAATTGATTTAATTGAAAACATTAAGGGTATAAAGGTAACAAAACAATCATCGATATATGAAACTGCACCGATTGGCTATACTGATCAGCCTAATTTCTTGAATTTGTGTTTAGAGATTGAAACAGAGTTGTCACCTCAGCAATTGCTTAAGCATTGTTTAGACATTGAACAACAACTGCATCGAGTAAGAGAAATACGTTGGGGTCCTAGAACATTAGATATAGATATCTTATTATATAGTGATAATATTATTGAAACAGACAATTTAAGTATACCTCACCCACGAATGCAAGAACGTGCTTTTGTACTTATACCGTTGAACGATATTGCATCGGACAAAAAGGATCCACGATTAAATCAGAAAATTCATGATTTAGTTTTTCCAGATGATACGGTTAAGAAATATAAAGATTAAGTGCTAAGATAAGTGCTTAAATTCTTAAGATATAAATATATTTTAAGAATTTAACTATGTGACTATGTATAAAATAGTGAATGGAAAATATTTTACAATATTTTTAATAAGTACATAACATCCATTAATAGTAAAACAGGAAGATTAAAGGAGAGAGAGTAATGTCAGAAGAAATGAATGACCAAATGCAGGTTCGTCGACAAAAATTACAAGAACTTATTGATTTAGGAATTGACCCATTTGGTAAACGCTTTGAACGCACAGCTACTGCAAGTGAATTGAAAGAAAAATGGGATCATTTTTCTAAAGAAGAATTACATGAAAAAGAAGACGAAAGTCATGTTTCTATTGCAGGGCGTTTAATGACAAAACGTGGTAAAGGTAAAGCAGGATTTGCACATGTACAAGATTTAACTGGTCAAATTCAAATTTATGTACGTAAAGATCAAATTGGCGAAGAACCTTTTGATAACCTTTGGAAAACAACGGATTTAGGTGACATTGTAGGTATTGAAGGTGTCATGTTTAAAACAAATACTGGCGAATTATCAGTAAAAGCAAAATCATTTACATTATTATCTAAAGCTTTAAGACCATTACCTGATAAATTTCATGGTTTACAAGATATTGAGCAAAGATATCGCCAACGTTATCTAGATTTAATTACTAACCAAGATAGTACTCGTACATTTATTAACCGTAGTAAAATCATCCAAGAAATGAGAAATTATTTAAATCAAAGAGGTTATTTAGAAGTAGAAACACCAATGATGCATCAAATCGCTGGTGGTGCTGCAGCTCGACCATTTGTTACCCATCATAATGCACTAGATGCAACGTTATATATGCGTATTGCGATAGAGTTACATTTAAAACGATTAATTGTAGGCGGATTAGAAAAAGTTTATGAAATTGGTCGTGTATTCCGTAATGAAGGTGTATCAACACGCCATAATCCTGAGTTTACTATGATAGAGTTATATGAAGCATATGCCGATTATCATGATATTATGGATTTAACAGAATCTATGGTTAGACATATTGCACAAACTGTATTAGGTTCAGCAAAAGTGCAATATAATGGCGAAGAAATTGACTTAGAATCAGATTGGAAACGACTTCATATTGTAGACGCTGTTAAAGAGGCTACAGGTGTAAACTTCTATAATGTGAAAACAGATGAAGAAGCTAAAGCATTAGCTAAAGAGCATGGTATTGAAATTACAGAAAACATGAAATATGGACATATTTTAAATGAATTCTTTGAACAAAAAGTTGAAGAAACATTAATTCAACCTACATTTATTTATGGACATCCAATTGAAATTTCTCCACTTGCTAAGAAAAATCCAGAAGATCCAAGATTTACTGATCGTTTCGAGTTGTTTATTGTAGGTAGAGAACATGCAAATGCCTTCACAGAATTAAATGATCCAATCGATCAACGTAAACGTTTTGAAGCACAACTTGTTGAAAAAGAACAAGGTAACGATGAAGCTCATGAAATGGATGAAGATTACATTGAAGCGCTTGAATACGGTATGCCACCAACAGGCGGACTAGGAATTGGAATTGATCGTTTAGTTATGTTGTTAACAGATTCACCATCTATTAGAGATGTATTATTATTCCCTTACATGAGACAAAAATAAGATCAATATAAATTAAAAGCGTTGCTTGCTAAGGTAAGCAACGCTTTTTTATGAAAAACAAAATGAAAAAAATTAATTAAAAAAGGACTAGATATTATATATATGATGTGGTAGTATACTATGAGTGTTCAAAAATTAAATCCTTTTTTAAAAATTAATTTAAAAAATCTTTAAAAACTTATTGACATTAGACTTTGATTATTATAAGATATAAAAGTCGTCAAAAACGAAAGTTAATTTTGTAAAACGCTTGTAAAAAGAATTTTAATAAAGTGTAAAATTAACTATTGAAAAATTAATTAATTAGTAATATACTTGTTTAAGTAAGTTGCTGTTTGGTGACAATGGCAAGGAGGTCACACCTGTTCCC
>NZ_KV826327.1:0-224 GCF_001835895.1 Staphylococcus sp. HMSC034C12
ATATCAATTTACTGATTTAGAAAATGGAACGTATACAGTAGATTTTGAAACACCCGAAGGTTATACCTCAACATCTGTTAATTCTGGTAATGATAATGGTAAAGATTCAAATGGCACAACAACAACAGCTATTATTAAAGACGCAGATAATGAAACAATTGATTCAGGATTTTATAAACCAAAATATAACTTAGGTGACTATGTATGGGAAGATACTAATAAAG
>NZ_KV826328.1:0-1801 GCF_001835895.1 Staphylococcus sp. HMSC034C12
CAGAACAACCAAAAGAAGAGTCATCTTCAACTACGTCTTCAAAAGATAATACAACTCAAGAATTAGATAGTTCAGCAGAAAGCCCATCAGATGCGACAACACAATCAAATAATTCAACTGATACGTCATCTACTACAGATGCTCCATCTATTACTTCAGATAGTTCAGTTGCAGATAAACAAGCATACACGAGTAATGCGGTAGATAGTTTAAATGCAGATACAAGTAATAATACAGACACAATTACTGATGCAGTAAGTAATGATGTGAATTTAGAAACAGCAACACGAGATCAGATTGATAATGCAGTTGTAGCTGAAACAATTAAAACAGACTTTTCAAATCCAGATTATGGATTAACTAGTCCGTTTATGACATTAGCAGCCACAGCGCCAATGTCAACAGCATCAACAGATAGTACACCAACTACTTTTGCTTTAAATAGCACTGATACTACATCAAGTACAGGTGGATCTTTAGTAAATGATAAAATTCGTGTTACAAATGCTAGTTTGACACTTAATCAGAAAAATAATCAACACGATAATAACACGATTTGGCCAACAAGCAATGAGCAATTGAAATTATCTGCTGATTATGAATTAGATAACAGTATTAAAGAAGGAGATACATTTACTATAAAATACGGTGATTACATTAGACCTGGTGCTTTAGAACTTCCAGCTAAAAATACACAATTACGTAGTAAGGAAGGTTCAATTGTAGCAAACGGTGTTTATGATGAAACTACAAATACAACTACATACACTTTTACTAATTATGTAGATCAATACCAAAACATTACAGGTAGCTTTAATCTTTTAGCAACACCAAAAAGAGAGACAGTAACTAAAGATAAACAAAGTTATCCTATGGATGTTACCATCGCTAACCAAGAAGTTAGAGAAAACTTTGTAGTAGATTATGGTAATCATAAAGACCATCTTACAAATGCAGCAGTAGCAAATGTTGATAATGTAAATAATAAACATAATGAAGTTGTTTATTTAAATCAACCTGGGAATAGAATTTATGATGCAAAATATTTCTCAACAGTTCAAAACGGTAATTTTATACCTAATGAAATAAAAGTGTATGAAGTATTAGATGATAATGTTTTAGTTGATAGCTTTAATCCGAATTTAAACGGATCTGCAGTTAAAGATGTAACTAATGAATTTACACCTAAATATAGCCTTAATAATACTAGAGTAGATATAGATCTTAACCGTAGTAATATGAAAAAAGGAAAACGTTATATTATTACTCAAGCGGTTAAACCATCAGGTACTGGCAATGTTACTACAAATTATGAATTAACACGTTATGGTAATCAAGAATCAAGATACCCAACAGGCACTAAAAGTACAACAGTCAGTTACATTAATGGTTCTTCAACAGCACAAGGAGATAACCCAACATACAGTCTTGGAGACTATGTATGGTTAGATAAAAACAAAGATGGTATCCAAAATGATGACGAAAAAGGTATTCCAGGTGTTTACGTCATTCTTAAAGATAGTAATAACAAAGAATTACAACGTGCAACCACAGATGATACAGGACATTATCAGTTTGATAACTTACAAAATGGAACATATAATGTTGAATTTGTTATTCCTAATAATTACACTCCATCGCCGTCAAATACAATTGATAATGATACTATTGATTCGGATGGTCAAAAAGATGTAGATAGTAATGTAGTGGTAGCCAAAGGTACCATTAATAATGCTGACAATATGACTGTTGATACAGGTTTTTATGAAACACCAAAATATAATTTAGGTGACTATGTATG
>NZ_KV826329.1:0-29819 GCF_001835895.1 Staphylococcus sp. HMSC034C12
AGCCCGACGAGCTACCGAACTGCTCCATCCCGCGCCAATATTATTAGCACTTCAAATGAGTACTTAATTAATATATCATTTAAGCCACTGTAATGTCAACACTTTTTTAAAATAATTTTTACAATACGTTAATTATAAATTTAAATAATTATGAGATAATTATTTTTTAATTAGTGCTTTTTTCAATACTTTATTAGTATATATATTAACACCTATATAGTCAATAAAAATTATAAATTAATTTGTGTAAAAAAACGCTACACTTAAAAAATTTTATTTTATGGGATAATTTGGGTATAAAATCTCATAATTATTATTACTCTTTATATTACTATTTGATACTTTCCCGCTCTAACATTATTGTGTCATATAT
Source organism: Staphylococcus sp. HMSC034C12 (assembly GCF_001835895.1). Classification (NCBI taxonomy): domain Bacteria; kingdom Bacillati; phylum Bacillota; class Bacilli; order Caryophanales; family Staphylococcaceae; genus Staphylococcus; species Staphylococcus sp. HMSC034C12. Next base: position 374 of record NZ_KV826329.1, read on the forward strand.
TTTTGCATTTTTTCTTGTAATTCACTGAAAGAAACAAAGCCTTCTTCTTCTAGGAAGTGCCCTCCTTCTTCAACAATTCGAATTGATCCTCCTAAAGCTTGTAATAACTTTTCAGTTTCTTTATAAGATACATGTTCATCATCTTTTGAAGCGAGACCGTGAAAGTGTTTCACCTTTTTCTTAACTTCATCATAATCAATGGTAATATGATCTAAATTAACAGATTCATCGATGTCTTGAGCATCTTCTTTAAATCCAGCAATACTAAAAAAGCCTTCTATTGGACGTTTTAAATCTAATTGTTCAATAAATTTCAAAGCAGCGATTGAACCATAGCCATGTGTTACAACATACGTATCGGGATGATTGATTTTAATTTGTTGTTTCATAGTTTTTAGCCACATATCTAATTTTTTATTATCCGCTTTATCTAAATTAAACAATTGTACATTATATCCTTCGAGTGCTAAGTTATGTTTTAACCATTGATACCAATGATTTTGTGCATTTCCTATTTGTGAATGAACAATAATTACATCTGTCATTTTTTATTCTCCTTTTCTTCTTAATAATGACTATTTATTTTAAAATAAAGCACTTTAAAGAGACAAATGTAACCTCTAAAAAGTGCCTATTTACTATGCTTTATTTATAACTCGTCTATTAATTCTTCAACAGCATTTTTGCCTTGTTGAATACAATCAGGTAAACCTACCGCTTCAAAAGGTGCACCGGTAATGCGTAACCCGTTATATTGACGTTTTACATGATTTTGTATATTGCGAATTTGAGTCATATGACCGATATGATACTGTGGCATACTTTTTGGTAATCGATTCACTATGGTAAAATCTGGATCACCTTTAAACGTCATCATTTTACTTAAATCTCGACGTGCGATATTTATAATTTCTTCATCAGTATGGTCATCTACAACCGTATCGCCAGGTTTTCCTACATACGCACGTAATAATACTTTACCTTTTGGTGTAGTAAACGGCCACTTTTTAGTCGTCCAAGTACATGCAGTAATATCAGTATGACTGGTTCTTGCAATGACAAATCCAGTACCATTATAGGTATTTTCGATATTTTTCTCATCAAATGCAAATACAACCGTTGCAACTGTAGTAGAATCCATAGTATTAAAGTATTTAAATGCTGAATCATGATTAAACCATTTCATAAACGTTTGATGCGGTGTCGTAACAAGTAAACCATCAAACGTCTCCCGACTATTATGTGTAACAATCTCATAATTATCATTATGAATATGAATATCTTCTACTGGTGTATTATATTTGAAGTGTACACCTTTTTGTTCAACATTTTTAGCTAGTGCTTCAATAAATGAACTTAGCCCATGTCTAAATTGTTTGAATTGTCCTTTAGGAGCACCTGGATAAAGCTGACGTTTTCTTGTACGTTCGCGTTTTTCATCTTTCATTCCTTTAATTAAACTACCATATGATTCTTCTTTATACTTGAAATTAGGAAATGTACTCATCAAACTTAATTGATCAATATCTGTTCCATAAATTCCTCCCATAAGGGGCTCAATCAAATTTTCCAGCATTTCGTTTCCTAAACGTTTTCTGAAGAATTCACCAACCGAAATATCATTTTCTATTTTAATAGGCGGAATAACTAAATCTAATCCTGCTCTTAATTTTCCTAAAGGGGAAATTAAACGTGTTTTTAAGAAAGGTTTAATATCTGTTGGAATTCCCATAATTGATCCGCCTGGAATAGGATACAATTGGTTCTTAGCAAAAATGTAGGATTGTCCTGTTTGATTCGTAATTAAATCATCTTCAAGACCTATATCTTTTGCTAAATCTGTCATGATCGTTTTTCGACCTAAGTAGGATTCTGGACCAAGTTCAATAGTATAACCATCGCGTCGATAAGTTTGAATTTTACCTCCAGGTCTTGAAGTTGCTTCAAAAATAGTTACATCTATGTCTTCATTGTAATGTTTAAAATAATATGCACTGGCTAGACCTGTAATGCCAGCACCTATAATTGCAACTTTTTTACTCACAACATGTCCCTTCCTTTTTAAAAAACTGTTTTAATTTCGTCGACAATCGCACCTATAAATAACGGATTTGTATTAGGCATTTCTGGTCGATAGTAATTAGCACCAATGTCATCGCAAACAACTTTACACTCATAATCATTATCGTAAAGTACTTCAAGATGTTCACAAACAAATCCAACTGGTGTATAAATAAAGTTTTTATAATGATGTTCATTGTATAATTCCCTTGTTAAATCTTGTACATCAGGTCCTAACCAAGGCGTACCTGTATTACCCTCTGACTGCCAACCTTGCGCTACATGTTTAATATTTGTAGAAGCTTCTAAACGATCCATAGTATCTTTAATTTCATTAGGATAAGGATCATTATTACGTTCTATTAATCCTTTAGGTAAACTGTGCGCAGACACGATTAAAATTGTTTCATCATGTTCTTCTTCTGGAATTTCAGCTAATGTTTCATTTACTTTATTTGTCCAGTATTCAATAAATTTAGATTGTTGATAATAACGTTCAACATGATGTAGTTGTATACCATATTTATCCGCTTCTTCTTTAGCACGTTTATTATATGAACCTACTGAAAAACTTGAATAATGGGGAGCTAATACGACTGTAACAGCCTCTGTAATACCATCATTATGCATTTTTTCAACTGCTTCTTCAATATAAGGAGAAATATGTTTCAATCCTAAATATAATTTAAATTCTACATCATCATATGTTTTATTAAGTGCATCTGTAAGTGCTTTAGCTTGACGATCTGTCGTGCCTGCAAGTGGAGAAAGCCCACCTATAAATTCATAACGATTTTTTAAATCTTGAAGTTCTTCTTCTGTTGGTCTTTTACCATGTCGTATATCTGTGTAATATGGTTCAATATCACTTTCTTTATATGGCGTACCATATGCCATTACTAATAAACCTACTGTTTTAGTCATTCTTAAAACCTTCCCTTTTAAAAATAAATTTTTATGATTCTAATTTTATTTTTGCGTATAGTCATGAACCAGTTGTGTTACTTTTTTAAGTGTATCTGGTTGAACTTCTGGGAAAACGCCATGACCTAAGTTAAATATATGTTTACCTCTTTGCATTCCTTCATCAAGTATTGCTTTAACTCTTTTTTCTAATACATCCCATGGTGCTAGTAGTAATGAAGGATCTAAATTACCTTGTAATGTTTTATTTACACCTAATTGATCCGCTCTCAAAATAGATGTACGCCAGTCTAAACCTAAAACATCAATTGGCAAATCATTCCATTCATTAATGAGATGACTAGCCCCTACACCAAATAATATAACAGGAATATTATGATGTTCTTTAATTCCACGGACTAAACGATCCATAGATGGTTTTATATAATATCGATAATCCTGTACATTAAGTGCGCCTACCCATGAATCAAAAATTTGAATCAATTCTGCACCTGCTTCAACTTGAGCTGTTACATATTTAATTGAAACGTCTACAAGATGATTCATTAAAGCAAACCAAGTCTCTTCATCGCCATACATCATTGCCTTAGTAAATGTGTAGTTTTTAGAAGGTCCACCTTCAATCATATAAGATGCTAATGTAAAGGGAGCACCCGTAAATCCAATTAAAGGTACATTTAACTTTTCTTCAGTTAGAATTTTAATTGTTTCTAGCACATAAGGCACATCTCTTTTAGGATCAATTTGAGTTAATTTTTCCACATCTTTCATAGATTTAATGGGATTGTGGATTACAGGACCTATACCAGATTGAATTTCAACATCTACTCCGATAGGTTTAAGTGGTGTCATAATATCTTTATATAACACAGCTGCATCAGTATTGTAATTATCAACAGGTAGATGTGTTACATATGCACAAAGTTCTGGTTGATGTGTAATATCAAAAAGTGAATACTTTTCTTTTAATTTGCGATATTCTGGTTGTGATCTGCCAGCTTGGCGCATAAACCACACAGGTGTGTGTGAGGTTGATTCCCCTTTAATTGTTTGTAAAATTGTATTATTTTTTTTATGCACCATTTTATCCTCCTAAATTAAAATCATTCTTATTCATAATATCACAACATAAAAGATTTCGCGTTTCTTAAATATTAAATGTCATAAAAATGACAAAGCACGTCTATCTATTCTTTAATTTTAAATTTGTAATTATAAGTGAATTGATTTAAATAAATTATTCACAATTTATTTTCTTATTTAAATTATTTATAATAGCTAGTCTTATCATTTAATCGTATAATATACATAAATAAAGGAGGTATGGCTTATGAAAATATATACAACTTATGGAACTTATGACTATTTAAATCAAATTCGTTTAAATCATCCTGAAAATCATCTGTTTATTTATTCAACTAATGATTCTTCAGTCATTATTGAAGAATCCGAAGATAAATCTATACTTAAACACCCTACTACTTATGAAGTTGTTAATGAAATCAATGAGCTTAATCATCAACATTTCTATTCAGCTATCTTCATTCCAAGTTCAGAAGATCATGTCAATCAACTAGAAAAACGTCTTTCGAATTTGAATTTAGATTTCAGTCAATTTGCTGGTTTTAAAAGCTATCGTTTCTTACGACCTGAAGAAGGTACTACTTATAAAATTTACTTTGGCTTCGCTAATCGTCAAACATACGAAGATTTTAAATCATCTGATATGTTTAATGATTATTTTTCTAAAGAAGCATTAAGACATTATTTTGGCTCAAGCAGTCAACATTCAAGTTATTTTGAAAGATATTTATATCCAATTAATGATTAACATAAAAAGAGGAAGCTTAAGTATGTGTTTAATACATCTTAAGTTCCCTCTTTTTTTAATCTCTTAATAAAGTTTCCTGATATTGCAATTTTTTAATCGTACTTCTAATCGTTAACCATCCTACAATAAAGAATACAATTGCAAAAAAGAAGTATTTTATATAAAAGATGATAAAAATGATTGCGAAAATAATACCTATCATAATCATAAGGCGATATAAGAATTTTTCATATCCTTTGATCACTTCACTATCTGATACAGGCCAAACCTGAGGCCATAGTCCATACGCTTGCTGCGTATAAAACTGAGACATTTGCAATAAAATAATATACATAAATAAACTACCAATAATAATAGAAACAAGTGGATGAGACAGCCAAATCATAAGTACAAGTGCAATGACAACAAGTCGAAGAATAATACTTAATGCATCTTTTCCTCTTACAAAACTTCTCACAAATAAATAAAGATACATATTGTGCGAATTAAAACGACGTCCTTTGGGTGTGGGTAAAAGAAAATCTAAATATTTGCGTCTTGCTGCATTTTCTTTTAAATGCTTAACATCTGTAAACATATTTACAAATTTATAATAATTTGTATGATGTCTTTCTTCTACTGAAATCAACTGTTCCCATGGAAATAACGTAAGACTCTTAAATTTAGGTATAAGGTACGCCATGCCAAAGAAAATTATTGTTAATAAAATGGCAAAATATAATTGTTTCCCTAAAATTAGATAATACGTTATAAAATTAAGTGAAAATATTAAGACATTTAATATCCATTGAGACAATCTCGCACGATACCATTGCCATTTTAAGCGTAGTCCTAAAATAGGATGAATAAGCGCTAAAACACTCATCACGATATAAGATACAACTAATTGTTGATTAAGCTTATAAAACAATGGAAATAATACAATTAATAACACTATTTGTAATATTATACGGTTAAAATAACTATATCTTAGGCCTAATTTTATATAATCTTCCATATTCTTCTCAAAAGGAAGCAAAAATAACTTGTCAGCATCTTTTAAAAATGTTCGAAATGGAAAGATTGAAGTTAAAGCAATTACAATACTTGCTAAGAATGCATAATCTATATTTTTAGGAATATGTTGTAACCATTGACCATAACCTAATATGAAGGCTCCTAATAAAATAACTAAGAATACAGTAAAGTGACCATTAAAAATAAATTTATTATAATAATGTTTTTCTTTTTTTATTGCGTCATAACGTTGTTTAAATAATGCTATGGCTTCATTATTCATGTCGTTTGACCACCTTGCGTAACATGGATATAAATATCATCAAGAGTTTGATCTTTAAGCCCCGTTTGTTCTCGTAGTTCCTCTAAATTTCCAAAAGCAACCACTTTTCCTTTATCTAAAATAATGAATCGATCACAATATCTTTCAGCAGTTGCAAGAATATGGGTACTCATTAGTACTGTACGCCCTTCATTTTTCTTTTCAACCATCAAATCAAGCATGGATTGTATACCTAATGGATCCAAACCAAGAAATGGTTCATCAATAATATAAAGTTCAGGATCGACAATAAATGCGCATATAATCATTACTTTTTGTTTCATTCCTTTTGAAAAATGGCTAGGAAAAACATTAAGTTCATTTTCAAGTCTAAATGTTTTTAGTAGAGGACGCGCACGTTTCATTGCTTCTTCCTTACTTATTTGATAAGCCATAGCAGTCATGGCTATATGTTCTTCTAATGTTAATTCTTCATAAATGACTGGTGATTCAGGAATATATGATAGTTTACGACGGTAGATTTCGATATCATCATTAATATTGGTATCTGAAATAGAAAGTGTTCCTTCCATTGGCGTTAATAATCCAAGCATGTGCTTAATGGTCGTACTTTTTCCAGCGCCATTGAGACCAATTAATCCTACTATTTCACCTTTTTTTAATTCAAAATTTATATTTTCAATAACAGGACGTTTACCATATCCTCCTGTTAAATGTTCAACTTTAACTGTCATAAGGCACCTCCATGAGTTATATTGTACCAAAATCATTATATAACTACTAAGGTTTGCTATAACTCATTAGCGAATTTTTAAAATAACAATGTTATAATAATGAGTAAAAATAGGTTAAAGGAGTGCATTTAATTATGTCAGAAACTGTTTTTGGTAAAATTCTTACTGGTGAAATTCCAAGCTATAAGGTTTATGAGAACGATTATGTTTATGCATTTTTAGATATTTCTCAAGTTACTAAAGGACACACACTTTTAATTCCGAAGAAAGCTTCTCCTAATATTTTTGAAACTGATGAAGAAACAATGAAACACATTGGAGCTGCTATTCCAAAAGTAGCAAATGCCATTAAAAAAGCATTTCAACCTGATGGATTAAACATTATTCAAAATAATGGTGAATATGCTGATCAGTCAGTATTTCATTTGCATTTCCATTTCCTACCTCGATATAAAAATGATATCGATGGTTTTGGTTATCAATGGGAAACTCATGAAAATGAAATTAGCGATGAACAGAAAAAAGATATTGCTGAACAAATTAAAGCTCAATTTGAATAATTCTGCATATTGAATATCATTTATGGGTAATATAAAATGAAATCAATATGTCAATGTAATAATTATAGTAAGTAGCTTAAGTCAATCGTTACTTACTTCATAAAATGATATGATTTATTCTATAATCGACATAATAGTGAGGAGAATAAAAAATGAAAGTTACACGTGTATTATTTGGTATCGGTGTGGGACTTGCTTCTGGTATTGCTGTATCATGGATGAATCGTGATCAACAAAGATATAATGCTAATGCCTCTGGACAAAAAGTTCCTACTGGTGCTCGCTCAGAATTAGAACGAGAAATCGAAACAATTAAACGTAGTTTCTATAATATTATTGATTATAGTAAGCAAGTGAAAAATGACGGTGTACAACAAGGTAGCGACATTGCTAACGAATTTAAGACTTTAATCGGAGATTTTAAATCTGATATCAATCCTAATATTGAAAAATTAAAATCTCATATTGAAAATCTTCAAAATCGTGGCGAAGAAATTAGTAATACATTTTCAGAAGATAAGAATAATAACAAATAGAACTCTAACATTGAGCTCAATTTGGCTATGAAGAAATTTATATTAATAGATTTCTTTATGGCTTTTTTTATAAATATACAATCTAATATAAAAACATTGCTCTATATTACAATAGCTATTAAAAATTGTCTTGACGATAACTCAAGTTAGTTAGATAATACCTATCGTATATTAAACGACCTATTTTCGAGGTGGAGTTATGTTTTTATGTAAACGTCATATAGATATCCATGCGCGATTTGGTGTTCCAAGAATTGCGTTTTTAAGTATTGTAACAACTATTATTGCGTTTTTAGTTAGTTATGAGATTATGTATTATTTTGTAAAAACGCCTTTATCAGATAAATACTTTTTACTTCTAATATTATTTATCATTCTTATGTACCCTATTCACAAAACAATACATTTATTCTTCTTTTTACCTTATATTCATGCGTTTAGATGGCACAAGTTAAATAAGAAAAAATGGCTTCCTTATTTTAATACGTATGTGAATACGCCTGTCCGCAAGTTTTATTTTTGCATTAATCTTATTTTGCCATTTTTAATAATTACAAGCATTTTAATTTTCCTAACTTATCATTTTCCAAGTTATGGACATTATTTTATGTTCTTATTTGCCTTAAATCTTGGTTTATCAGTTATGGATTTTTTATATTTAAAAATTATTCTTTTTTCAAAAGAAGGACAATTTGTTGAAGAACACCAAACAGGCATTAATTTACTGACAAAAGTGCCATTCCATTCAAAGTTCTAATATATAAAGAAGGGTAATTATAAACGTATTCACTCAAAATTAAAATACAGTCTACTGGTTATTTTGAATATATTAAAAAGTCTATGATATTGAATGATATCGTAGACTTTTTTTAAATTATTTTTCATCTAATACTTTAGTTGTAAATCACCTTTTATTAATTGGTGGAATAATTATATTATGTTATAGTAACTTTGTTAACATACAAAAAGGAGCTATCAACTATGAAAATTATGAATAAACTCATTGTCCCTGTTACAGCAGGTGTTTTATTACTTGGAGGATGTAGTTCTGATTCTACAGATTCTAAAGATAATACATTAATTTCTTCAAAAGCTGGTAATGTAACCGTTAAAGATGTTATGGATAAAATTGGTAAAGATCAAATTGCTAGCACATCATTTAGTATTGAGTTAAATAAAATATTAGCTGATAAATATAAAGACAAAGTAGATACTAAGCGTATCGATGATGATATTAAAAAAGAAGAAAAACAATATGGTGGTAAAGATCAATTTGAAAGTATGCTAAAACAACAGGGTATGACCCTTGATGATTACAAAGAACAGAAAAGACTATCTGCTTACCAAAAACAATTACTTAATGATAAAGTTAAAGTGTCTGACAAAGAAATAAAAGATGATACTAAGAAAGCATCACACATTTTAATTAAAGTTAAATCTGATAGTGATAAAGAAGGTTTATCAGATAAAAAAGCAAAAGCAAAAGCTGAAAAAATTCAAAAAGAAGTTGAAAAAAATCCAAATAAATTTGATGACATTGCCAAAAAAGAATCAATGGATTCTGCTTCAGCTAAAAAAGGCGGGTCATTAGGTTATGTTATTAAAGGACAAATGGTCGATAAATTTGATAAAGCTTTATTTAAACTAAAAGAAGGTCAAATTTCTGACATTGTTAAAACAGAATACGGCTATCACATTATCAAAGCTGATAAAGAAGATGACTTTAATAAACAAAAATCTCAATTAAAAACAAAAATTATTGAACAAAAAGTTCAAAAAAATCCAAAACTATTGACAAATGCTTATAAAGACTTATTGAAAGAATACAACGTAGATTATAAAGATAGCGATATTAAAAAATCTGTAGAAGATACTATACTTAATCCAGAAAAATTAAAAGAACAACAAAGTAGTAGTGCTTCATCAGGATTATCTTCATAATTTTCATAAATCAAAAAGGTCGGAACAATATGTTCCGACCTTTTTTCGTCTATTAATATTAATCTAATTTCTCTGGATTATAAAATTGACGGTTATCCATACCAAAGATTCTTTCAGTAAATTGTCCTTTTTCAGTTTTCTTAAATGCTTTATCGAACATATTCATTTTTGCATCAATATTGTCAATAAAGAATAAAATTTCTGCTTCTTTTAGATGTGGCAATTTAGGAGAACCAAACTCCATTTTTCCATGGTGTGCTAAAATCATATGTCGCAATAACATGACTTCTTCACTATCAATACCAAGTTCTTTTGCCGTCTCAGCAACTTCATCACTTGCTATTGAAATATGTCCAAGCAAATTACCTTCTACCGTATACGTTGTTGCAACTGGTCCACTTAATTCTCTTACTTTACCAATATCGTGTAAAATAATCGCGCTATATAACAAACTTCTATTTAATAATGGGTAGATATCACACAATGATTTTGCAATTTTTAACATCGTTAATACATGATAGCTTAATCCTCCTGCAAAGTTATGATGATGAGAACTTGCTGCAGGATAAGTAAAGAATTTATCTTGATATTTTTTTAATAAATGACGTGTAATACGTTGTAAATGTGCATTTTCAATTTCTAAGATAAAATGTGATAACTCATCTTGAATTTCGTTAGGTGAAAGTGGCGCACCATCTACAAAGTCTTGAGTTTTCACTCCATCTTCTGCTGTTGCTAATCGAAATTGATTGACTTTCATTTGTTTACGGCCACGATAGTTAATAACATCCCCTTTTACCCATACAATTATTTCTGGTTTAAGGATTTTCATATCATCTTTTGTGACAGTCCATAGTTTAGCTTCAATATCTCCACTTTTATCTTGAAGATATAATGTCATATAGTCTTTACCTTGTGCTGTTACACCCTGTGTCGCTCTGTGGATTAAGAAAAAATTCTCCACCGAATCACCAGGATTTAATTTTTCTACGTTTCTCATCGTTTCCCGCCTTCCTCTTTTTTATTTAATATCAGCATTTCTCGAGAAGGAATCGTAGTATCTTTTGTACAAGTAAAGTACAATACTTGATGTTCTTGAGATAATTCTCTTAAATAGTTTAACATCATTGATTTTCTTTGTTTATCAAAATGTACGAATGCATCATCAATGATAATTGGGAATGGATAATATGGTTTCAACACCTTAATTAAACTAAGTCTCAATGAAATATATAGCAACTCTTTCGTTGATTGACTTAATTCAAGTGGATGATACATTTGTCCATTTCGATGTTTAACTTTAATTGAATCATTTTCATAAGTAATTAGATTATATTTACCATCAGTTAATGTTTTGAAAATATTAATGGCTTCATCTATCACATATGGTAGTCGTTTATCTTTAATTTGTTTAATGTGCTCATTAATTAGTGTCTCAAGATAACTTAAGCTCGCCCAATCTTTAGCAATATCATTCATTCTATTTTTTAAATTATAATATTGATGACGCAATTGAGATAGTGTTTTATCTGTTTCCATTTGATTAATACGTGCAGAAAGTTCACTCACTTCAGTTTGTTTCTCCAAATATTTATCATTATAATCATCAACTTGTTGAGCTAACATTTGATCTTCTTCTTCTAATTGAGCAGTTGTTTTTTCACTTAAAACAGAACTATCTTCATAAGAGAATTCGTGATTACTCAAATAGGTAGATAAATCATTGAATCGTGATAGTTGTTGTTGATAACGTTGATAAGCTTCGTAATGTTGATAATACTGCTCTTCATTTTGAACTTCAATATATTTAAACAACTCGTTTATAGTCGTTTTATTTTCATCCAAACGACTTTCTAACTGTTTTAATTCTTTACTTAATAGGGTTAATTGATTTTGCAATTGAGATTTCTTTTCTTTTTTACTTTCATACTGAGAAATCCAACCTTTCAAATCATTAAATAATGAAATTTTATTAAACTCGTCGAAACTATCTTTAGTAACATCTTGAGCATGCTCATAGAAGTTAATTAAATTTTGATTTAACTCTATGTTCTCTAATAATAATTTATTAAGTTGTTTATCATTAACTTTAAGTTGATTCATTGTTTTCAAACTATCTACTAAACGTTCATCTGACATTTTATCAGATACTTTAATGTCTTGTTTGATTTCAGAAATATCCTGTGCTAATGCATCAATTGAAGACTGAATATCTGATAAAATCGAATGTTGATGATTAAGTTTATTAGAAAGTACTGATTTAGTATTATTAGCATTATTCCAACGTTCACGCAATTGGTACTGATCATCTAGATTAAAATCTAAATCGTATTTATCTTCGAGTGCTTTAAGTTGTTGTTCTAAATCACTAATTTCCTCACTAATTGTTTCACTATAATCAATATCTTTATTTTTACTAAAGAATAAACCTACTATAAATATCACAGTGAGAATTGCAAAAATAATACTAAAAGTGATACTAGTTGTAATAAATGCAAAAATAGTCAAACCAGCACTCATCAAAGCCAAAATGATAAAGCTGATTTTCAACCATTGATATTGCTTTTGTTTTCTTTCTTTTTCTGATTCAAAGGAAGCTTTTAATTTTGAGTATAAACTTTCTTTTTCATGTAATTCTATTTTTTGCTGATTATATTCTTTTTTCTTTTCAAGTGCTGTTTCAGAAACTAGTTCACTTTCTAATAACTTAATTTCCTTTTCAATTTCCTTTTTTTCAATATTATGCTCACCAATCATACGTTCAACTTGTTGCTTTTGATTTAATTGGTGATTATGATTTTTAATTTTTTCACTTATATAATCTTTCATTGTTTCAGAAGTATCCGCTTCATGATAAACTTCATTCCAACCGATATCATCTTTTAATGTTTGCTGAGAACGTTCGAAAGTTTCTATTTCCTTTTTTAAAGCCTTAGCTTTTAATTCAGATTGCTTGATATCACTCTCTTGTTGATAAAGATGATACATATCACTCACAGTTCTATCATCAGGCATCTGAATTAAATTAAATTCATTTTCTAGTTGTCTTATCTTCTCATCCCTTAATCCTATATCTCGATCAAGTGATTGTTTATATTTTAATGCAGTTTCATATCGTTCAATACCTTGCTCTGGGAATTTCAACGGTTCGATATTTAAATGATGCTCAAGCGATTTCCATTCTTGCGCATGAGCATGAAGTCCTAACTGCTTTTGCTTATTTTCATGCATTTTTGATAATTGCTTAAGATTTTCTTTTAAATGAGAAAGATGGCGTTCTGATTTATCTTTTTCATCTATAAGACGTTGATATTCGTCTAATTTGGTTTCTTCATCTCTTATTTGTGCTTCTAATTGTTTTAGTTCTTCAATTTGTTGATTTAGAATTGGGTTCTTTCCAGCTTTTTTATAAAGCGTAGTTTTTTTCTGATTAACAATTTGCCCCATAGATGTAAATTCAGAAGATCCTAAAGCACCAGCTTCTAATAAATAGCTTTGTAATTGTTGTTCATCTAAATTTCGATGTATATCTTGTAAACCAAGTACATTAAATGAAAATATTCCTTGATATGTCTTTTTTGAAATATAGTTTAATTTCTTCTTAAGCCATGCTTCATCTCTTATCAATCCATTTTCTAAATAAACTTTTACGTCACCTTGAGCACTACCTTTTACACGCTCAACTTCAATTTCTGATTTGTCATCTAAAATAAGCGTTAGCTTGCCCCCATACTGATTTCCCAATCTAGGTTCTAAACGCGGTTCTTTTTCTTTCTTTGTGGGAAAACCAAATAAAATTGAATGAATAAATGATTGTATGGTTGATTTACCTGCTTCATTTTCCCCATAAATTTCGGTAAAAGTCTGATTTAATTCAATCTTACGTTGTACGAATTGACCATAACCGTATATTTCAAGTGATTTAATAATCAATTTCTTCACCTCTCATATCTGCTTTCAATATTTTCTCAGCTCGATGAATGAGTTTTGCCTTATTGAAAGTGGTGTAGTCTTCTAAATATTTTGAAGCTCTTGGATTTAAATATAAATCTGTCATTGCCTCTTCAAACACTTTGTCATCGTTTATGAGTTCATTAGAAAATTCATTTATAAGAGGTGTTTCTTCATTCTGTATATAATTAAGAATCATATCTTCAATGACAATAAAATCATGTTCATTTTCTTCATATTCACTAATCATTTCTCTTATTTGAAGAATATCTTGTGTTGATAAAATTTTGTCATTATCTATATTAATCGTCAATCTATAAAATGCTTTACCTTGTTCACGAACTTGTTTCTTAAACTTTTGAATTTCCTCATAGATACCTTGTTTTGAAATTTTATCAGTCTTAATTGTAGCTTCTTCAAAACGTATAAACTGAGTTGGGATAAAAGTTGTTTCAAGATGTAGATGATCCCCTTCTACAAGCAAACAACCTTTAGTTCCTAATTCACCAAAGTGACGACCTTGAATGTTACCTGAATAGTGAATAGGCGGCATATCACTTAGTTCTTGACGTTGATGAATGTGACCGAGTGCCCAATAATGATACAGTTTATGATTAAGATCTTCTAACATAAATTCAGTATAACGCTGTTTTATGTTAGATTTACTATAAGTTCCATGAAGCATTCCTATATGTATACCATTACTTCCTTGACTAGATGGATATTCATCAATTTTATTTTCATAACTTGTATTGTTTTGATAACTAAAACCATGAATATAAATTTGTTCTCCAGCTTTGGTAATCGCTTGATAGGTTTCAACACGATTTGAAAATACTGATACATTATTAGGCCAATTATCTGTAATTCTAGTTGTTAAAGGATCATGATTCCCATGACATATGTATACAAATATTTGTTCTTTTTCTAGACGTTTAAATTGCTCTTTTAAAAAAATTTCAGCACGTAATGTGCGATTTTCACTATCAAATAAATCTCCTACAATTAACATAAAATCAACATCTTCTTTTAATGCTACATCTACAATTTTTTTAAAGCTCTCATAGGCACTTTTTTGTACATCTTCGAAAATACTTGTCGATAATTGTTGTTTAGATTTAAAAGGGCTATCAAGATGCAAATCTGCACAGTGAATAAATTTAACCATTAATTTAAGCTCCTTAATTGTTTGATAAGGTATCTTTATGTATTACTATATTTTACCATATCTTATGAATATGGGTCGATGAACTTTGACATAAAAAAACTACGCGATTTTATGAAAAAATCGCGTAGTGTCCATTACTTAAATTATTAATTAGTCAACGTAAATTTCGTCTAAAGGTTTTACAATAATTTGATTAATTTCTTGGAAAACTTGACTCATTTTTTGTTCTGCTTGCATTAATTGTGAAATATTTTCATCTTTTTCAATAGCTTGAGCTTGTTCTTGAGCTTTAGCTAATTCTTCTTCAGGAATTTCTTGACCTTGCATTTGTTTTTGTTGGAAATTCATTTGAGTTTCACGGAACTCATCGAATAATTTTTTAGATTCTTCATTTTCTTTAACTTTAGCAAAAGCATCTTTAATAGCTTTGTATTCATCACTATCTCTTAATGCTTGTTCTAGTTGATTTGCATAATCATATAAATTTACTGCCATTTTAAATTGCACTCCTTCGTGTAATAATGATGTTTTGACAACTCTTTAATACCATAACATATTATGATTAGTTATACAAAAATTGCGATTAAACCTTGGAAAAGACCAATCATACCACCTAAAATAAATCCTAATAAGGTAATTAATTTTAATTCTTTATTAGCAATTTCAATAATCAACTTTTCAATGTAATCTAAATCAAATGTATTGATTTGATCTTCTACTAGTTTACGTAGATTAATTTTTTGCATTATCGTTGAGAGATGTTTGGATGCTTGACTAATAATAAGTTGTGTAACTTTATCTGATAACGTTGTCTCTAAATATTGCATTAATCTTGGTGATAGTTGATTAAGTGGTTTATCTATTTTTTCATTTAAATTTAAATATGAAGTAATAAGTAATGTAACTGAGTCTGATAGTTTTGAAAATTGAGCCTCATCAATGATTTTCTTAAGTGATTGTCGTTTCAGCGTCTCATATTCATTATCAATCACTTGGTTTACAATACGTTTTGCTTTAGGATGATTGGTTAAACGAATCAATTCATGTTGGATTCTATCTGCAATACTTTCTTTTGTCATAAACATTTGTAGTAATCCAACGATTTTACCTTTTTCATTAAAAAATGTATCGAGCATGTCATAAATATCACGAGCGCCTTTATCAGATGACAGATAAACACGAGCTCTTTCGCATAATAAATCTCCTAATGGCTCGACTTTCTTATCAATCATTCGCTTAGTTTCTTTTGGTAGTAACTTAATCACTTCTTCATTTCGATGTTCATTATAAAAAGCTAATAGCTTTTGTGAAATTGTATCTTCTAATTTCTCATTGACTAAGTAATCTATTTTAACATCAAACTTCTCAGCAAAGTAACGAATTGTAGCTTGATCACTTTTTAATTTCGCTATTTGCTCCTTAACTAATTCATTAATTGTTTCTTTAGTTTTCGTTTCATTTAGTTTGTTGTGAATCAAAGTTTCTGTAATGAGATGTTCTTCAATCACTTGCCCTATCTTTGTAGCTATTTCATCTCTTCTTTTAGGTATTAAACCAGGTGTAAATGGAATTCGCATATTAAATATATAATGAGCTTTATAGGGATGAAACAACATTCTAATAGCTATAACATTCGTGACACCACCAATGATTGCTCCTATTACTATCATAAAGATGACTACTAATACTGCTTGCATTTAAATAACTCCTTAATTTTTATATAAGCAATAGCAAAATTATACCATGACAAATGTAAACTGCATAACTTAATAGTTCAACGTACATTTATATTTACAAATTTTTGAAATAAAAAAATAATGAATTCATCGCAAAATTACAGTGAATTCATTATTAATTGAAAATAGTGATTCAGTTGAAGGTCAACTCTTCTATCACTATATCTTATTTATATTAAAATTAAACGTGCATTAATTCTTCTTTAGCATTTCTATTAAAGTAAGTTTCTGCTTCTCTTAATTTAGATGTTCCAAAAATAGGTTGTTTTTCAGGATTAAGCACTCTGTAGATATTACTTACTTTATTACTTTGTAAAATAAATCCATTACGCGTTTCCATTGTATTCCAATAAATATCACTTGTTGTAGAATGATTAGGATATGCACAATGGTTTCTTGAAATTGTTTGTACAATTTCTAATGGATCGCAACCAAATGTGTTATTTAAAACATCTGAATCTCTAAATAAAGCACAAATTGATACACAAGTTGTCCAATTTGGTAATACACGTTCTTTTTCGATTTGAACAAGTGTTTTTTTAGAAAGACCTATTGTTTGTGCCATAGTATCTTGTGTGTATCCTGCTTCAATACGCACCATTTTAAATTTTGTTTGAATTAAATCTGTAAAACTCTGTCTATCCATTACTCTTCTCTACCTTTCTAATAGGAGTTATTTTATCCGGACGCAAGAAATTGCAATAATACACATTTCTTGAAACACAAATTACATCTTAATATATTTTCAATAAAATGAAAAGAGAAATTTTTGTTTTTACGTATAATTTTATAAATGGCAAAATTATCAAAATAATTAAACTAATAAAACAAGTCATTTGTCTATCATTATCATATTTTAAAATTACCGTTTTTATTTTTAATAGATCTATTCAATTTATATTAATTTATTTTCAATAGCATATATAGCAGCTTGTGTTCGATCTGAAACTTGTAATTTATTAAATATATGACTGACATGTGTTTTAACTGTTTTCTCAGATACAAATAAACTTTTTGCAATGTCTTTATTTGTCTTACCTTTCACCATCTCTTTTAATACTTCCATCTCTCTTTTAGATAATTTATTATTAAAGTGTGGTTTTTCATGCATTGCATCAATTACATTTTTAGCTTTTGGATGTATTATTTTCTCATTATTTAATACTTTAGTAATAGTAGCAATCAGCTTTTGTGGTTCAACATCTTTAATTTCATAACCATCAGCACCTTCATTAATGGCAGACATAACATATTCATCATCCACATAACTTGTAAGCACTAACACTTTTATGTATGGGTAATATTTTTTTATATAATGCGTCACTTCGATACCATTCATTTTAGGCATAACTAAATCTAATAATACTAAATCAGGCATATTATTCTCATTTAAATATTTAATAAATGCGTCACCATCAGAAAAACTTGCTTGTATATCTAAACCCTCAACTGTTGAAATTAGAAATTCTAGTCCTTGTCTAACAATGTGATGATCATCGATTAAAACGATACTTGCCAAATTTATCACCTACTTTAAATTGGAATATTAAGATAAATAGTTGTCCCCATTTGTTTATCTGATTGTATGTTAAATTCTCCGTCTAAACTATGAATACGTTGCTTGATATTTTTTAGACCATGCGTCGTTTGATTTAAGTCATCACTCACATTAAATCCTTTTCCATCATCATAAATTTTAATATATAATTGATGTTCATTTTGTTGCATGTTAATAGATACTTGATTCGTTTGTGCATGTTTCTTCGTATTATTTAAAGCTTCTTGAAGCATTCGGTACACATTTTCTTCAACTAAATTGGATAATTTAATCAATCCTCTTACTTCGATGTTTAATTTTAAATCTAACATATTCGCATAATGTTGAATCGCATTCACTAACCCATGTTCTAAACCAATTGGCTTAAGTTGCCAAATTAACGCACGCATTTCATTTACTGCGTTTTGACTTGTATCTTCAATCATCTTAAATGCTTTTTTAGCTGTTTTATCCTCTGTGATATCATGTGCAGCATGAGCTGTTAGTTTTAATGAAAAAAGCATTTGGTTAACTGAATCATGTAAATCACGCGCTAGTCGATTTCGTTCACTTATTCGTGCTGCTTCTTTTTCTTGGTCTGTTAAGTATATACGTTTAATTGCAGAACCTATTTGTAAAGCTACTGATTCTAGTAACTCTAAATCGTCTTGACTATATACTACAGTATGAGGTGTCGCGACATTTAATAATCCATACTGTTCATCTCCTGATCTAAGTGGTACTGTCGCATGATGCGTAATAAGATAATCATCTTTTTCACTTTCTTGATTAGCTAAATTGATTCTTGAACAATTTATAATATTAGATGCTTTTGTTAAATTTTTATGATGATAAGCATTGACACACCAACACGTACCATTATTTAAATACTTACAATTATTATTTTTTAATGAATGAGGTAAATCAGTGCTAGCTACAAGTTCTTGTTCACCTTTTTTATTGATTAAAAAAATCCAACCTGTTGTAAAACTGCTACCATTGATTAAATAATCTAATACTTTATTCATCATATTATATAATTCAGTTTCTTCATTAAGATATTCTGCAATTTCTTTTAATAATGCTAAACGTGTCGGTTTTTCCATATTTTCGCCCCATTTTGTTATTTTGCGTTTATTATTATATCGTTTATTTTTAAAATTTAAAAATAGACTGATGAAAACAATTATAATTATCATTGTAAATTATGATATGATTAAACAGAATATAATAGGAGGATATTATGAAATTCAATGTACCTGAAACTTTCAATAATTATACGTTACGTGAAATTTTTCAAAAGTTAAAACTACCAAAAAAAGACTTACACCAATTAAATATGTCTAAAGATATCACGATTAATCAACAACCTAGTAAATTGACAGATAAAGTTGTCACAAATGATGTTGTTTATATTCCTATCCCTGAAGAAAAAAGTAATTATTTACCAAGTTATCGTTACGCACAGATTGCATATGAAGATAACGATTTAGCTATTGTAATGAAACCTAAAGGGGTTAAAACTCATCCAAATGATTTAAAAGAAAGTAATACACTAATGAACCATGTTATCTATACTATGGATAGCGACTACGTTGAACCGATTCATCGTCTAGACCAAGAAACTGTGGGATTATTAATTGTTGCTAAAAATCCTTTAATGAAAAAAATACTAGATAGAATGCTTGAAGAGAATCAAATTACACGTATTTATCGTGCCAATGTAAAAGCATTACTACCTCTAAAACCACAAACAATTGATATGCCAATCGGTAAAGATAAATTTCATCCCAATAAGCGTCGTATTTCTAATACCGGACAACGAGCTATCACTCATATCTTAACATCAAAAAGGATTAAAGAAGGCATTTGTCAATTGGAAATAAAATTAGATACAGGACGTACCCATCAAATACGTGTACATTTAGCAGAAATTGGTCATCCTGTCATAGGTGATCCATTATATGGAGATGCTACCTTACGTCAATTAGAATTGAATAGTTATAAGATTGAATTCACTCACCCACTTACTCAAGAATTGATTTCTGTAAGTTTAGATGATGAATAAATTTTTAAAATGCTCCTTTTAGATAACGCAGATCAAAGCATTATCTTTAAAAGGAGCATTTCAATTGATAATGTTATTTTAATGAGGATCGACCATATCTTCTGGTTTAATCCATTCCTCGAATTGTTCTTCTGTAACGTAGCCAGAATTAATTGCTGATTCTTTAAGTGTTAAACCTTCATTATGAGCTTTTTTAGCTATTTGAGCTGCTTTTTCATATCCAATATGAGGATTTAGTGCAGTTACAAGCATTAATGATTGATTTAAATAATGATTGATATTTTCTTCAATTGGTTCAATACCTATAGCACAATTTTTGTTAAATGTTTCCATTCCATCAGCTAATAAGTAAATAGATTGCAATGTATTATGAAGAATCACAGGTTTAAATACATTAAGTTCAAAATTACCTTGAGAACTCGCTATACCTACTGTCGTATCATTTCCTATCACTTGTACTGCAACCATTGTTAGCATTTCACATTGTGTTGGATTAACTTTACCTGGCATAATTGATGAACCTGGTTCATTTTCTGGAATTGAGATTTCCGCAAGTCCGGCTCTAGGTCCTGAAGCAAGCCATCTTATATCATTTGCTATTTTCATTAAGTCTGCTGCCAATGCTTTTAGTGTTCCATGAAGTTGCACCACTTCATCATGTGAGGTTAAAGCATGAAATTTATTTTCAGATGAAACAAATGCATAGCCTGTATGTTCTGAGATATATTTAGCTACTTTATCTCCAAATTCTGGATGTGCATTAATTCCTGTTCCAACTGCTGTTCCACCAATAGCTAAATTTAAAATATGTTGTTTAGATTCAGCTAATAATTGTTCACATTTATCTAGCATATAACGCCATCCACTAATTTCTTGTCCTAATCGAATTGGAGTAGCATCTTGTAAGTGAGTTCTACCAATTTTAATAATTGATTGATATTGGTTTTCTTTTTCTTTAAATGTGTCTCGTAAATGTTTTAAAGCAGGTTCTAATTTCGTTTCAATTTCATGGTATAAAGCAACATGCATAGCTGTAGGGAATGTATCATTCGAACTTTGAGATTTATTAACATCATCATTGGGATGAATCGATTCATCGCTATTATGTTCTTTTAAGTACTCATTAGCTACATAACTTACGACTTCATTCACATTCATATTACTTTGAGTACCGCTTCCCGTTTGCCATACAACTAAAGGAAAATGACCATCAAGTTCTCCTTTTAAAATTAAATCACAAGCATAAATGATAGCATCTTTCTTAGTATCACTTAATTTTCCTAATTCATGATTAGCAAGCGCGGCACCTCTTTTTAACTGAGCAAAACCATAAATCACCTCAATAGGCATATGTTCTTTACCTACTGGAAAGTTACGCTTACTTCTTTCAGTTTGTGCGCCCCAATATTTATCAGATGGTACTTCAATTTCACCAAACGTATCATGTTCAATTCTTACAGACATTCAATAATCCCCCTTATTTATGATTTAGTAATAGTATATCATTAATAAAATTAATGTAGCAATTCGAATATAAAGCGGTTTCATTTATAAAAAATAAAACACATGAAGTTGTATTACTTCACGTGTTTAAGAATAAATCTTATTCATATTTATATTTTACTGCTTTTACAACTGAAATAGCACTTATTATATACAAAATAGCGCTTATGACAAGCGTAACAGGACTTATCTTTACTAACATACCTAAAACCCCACCTAAACTTCGATAAAAATCATTAAGTGTATATGCCAAGATTCCTGTTACAATTAATATACATATAACACTAATCATAATTCCTTTTTGATTACTCTTAATGAATGGATGAGCAGTTGCATTATCTATTAAATCCTTTGATAAATTCAATTGTAATTGAATCACTTTAAATAACACTGGTAGATAGAGTGCTCCTAGAGCAATGGGAAAACCTTTAATAGAAATTAAACTAACAATGATTGTAATAATTGTTAAAGGTAGCCAATACTTATGTAACATATTTTTATCTCCTTCATTTTCATTAAAATATATTGTATCATAAGTTGTATTTCATAAAAAAAGCATTTTAATTAATCTATCGAAACAATTAATTAAAATGCTAAAATATATTAATTTAAATCTGAACGCGCTTCTGAATCATGTGTTTGATTATATTTATCTTCATCATTTTCTTCAGAAATCTGTTCCATTTCTTTTCCTAATGCTTCTAAATCATCCATATTTTGAACCATTGCATTTTCGTCTTCATGATAATTACGTTTACTATCTTTACTCATAAAAATAACCTCACAATAAAATTAAATATTATGCAAATCTCGCTGTGAAGTATTCTTTAACGTCTTCCGGTAATCCATCAGCAGCAGCTCTGTCTAAAACAACTGTTACCATACGATGTACTTTTAAATCAGCAGGTAAAAAGTTTGATTTACCATTTTCTTCATATAATCGTTTGATAACTTCACTTTTTTCAGCACCAGTTACAACTAAGATAATTTCGCGTGCCTTCATCAAACCTTGACGAATATTAACATCTAAATGTCCAGAGTTATCAATTGAAACAACTTGTAAAGTAAGTTTTCCTTTATTTTCTTTTGTTTTAATTCTATCATTGATTAATGATTCAGCATCATCATCAAGACTAATAGAATATACTTGCTCAGAAGGTACACCTAAAGCTTCATAGAACGAATGATTATCGTCATAGTCAAGAATATTAATTTGACTAAAATCTACAGCGTTACGATCAACTGATTTTTTTAATTCATCTAATACAGGTGCAGAATCCTTGTTTAAATGGAAACCAGCAATGGTAGTTGGGTTATTGTTAAATTGTTTTCTAATAATATCTCCAGCATAGTCTGCTGCATGTTGTTTATCTTCGAATACTTTAAAATTCATTGCCATAATAATTACACTCCTCTAAATGTAAAGTTCAACTAAAATAATTCATTTATTTACTAAATTACCCTATTTAAGGGGATATCAAACTATTTTAAAATTTTTATAATAATTCATTAATAAATATAACATTTTTTATTCTATTATAGTAATTAATTTTAAATTCTACTTTAATCCTGGGAAGTTTTGTTGTCGTAATGCTTCATAAATCAATAAAGCAGCAGTATTAGATAAATTTAAAGAACGAATATGATCACTCATAGGAATTCTTAAAGCAGTATCTGCATATTTCTCTTTTACCCAATCTGGTAAACCTGTAGTTTCTCTACCAAAGATAAAATAATTTTCTACTTCAGTATTTGAAAAATCAAAATCACTATAAGTTTGTTTACCAAATTTAGTAAGTAAATAATATTTACCATTTGTCACTTCGAAAAATGATTCAATGTTTTCATGATAAGTGATATTAACATGTTCCCAATAATCTAATCCAGCTCGTTTTAGCATCTTGTCATCTGTACTAAAGCCTAATGGTTTAATTAAATGCAAGTGTGTATTGGTACCTGCGCATGTACGTGCAATATTCCCAGTGTTTGCAGGTATTTCTGGTTGGAATAACACAATATGGTTTGTCATTTTTATTTCCTCATTTCTAGTCCTTTTCTCATTTCAACTTGAACTTCTTCAATCTCATTATCAAAATGCTCATAAATAAATGTTCTTGCATCATCGCCTAGTATTTGGCCAATAGCCCAATATGCTGTTCCTCTTATCATGGGTCTTGGATCATTCAATGCCACTTCCTTTAATTCAGGAATAGCCGCTTCTTCACCAAAATGTGCAAGTGCAATAATTGCATTCCGCTGTATAGGTTTCTTACCTCTCCATGCTCCTGCCAAATGACCATAAGTATTTTTAAATTCTTTATTACTCATTTGTAACAATGGAACTAAACGTGGCTTTAATATTTCTGGTTCTAAAATAATATCTTCGTGAGTTGTATTAATGCCTCTATTTTTCGGACAAACTTGTTGACAAGTATCACAACCATAAAGACGATTACCAATTTTATATCGATACTCATCTTTTAAATATCCTTTAGTTTGAGTTAAAAAGCTGATACATTTTTGAGAATTCAGTTGACCATTCCCTACTAAAGCACCCGTTGGACATCTATCTACACAAATTGTACAATCTCCACAACTGTCTAATATAGGATCATCCGGTTCAAAAGGAATACTAACTAACATTTCTCCTAAATATGTCCAAGTTCCTAGTTTTGGATTAATAACAAATCCATTTCTACCAACGAATCCTAATCCTGCTCTTTCAGCTACAGCGCGATCTGAAAGTACTCCAGTGTCAACCATGCTTTTTATTTCGACATCAGGAACCTTAGATTGAATAAATTCACTTAATTTGTCTAGTCTTTTTTTCATAATTGAATGATAATCTTGACCCCAAGAGGCTCTCGCAAACATTCCTCTTCTATCGCCTTTTACACTTTTTGGCGCTCCCTTTAGCTTATTTGGATAACCAACAGCAATAGCTATAATAGAACGCGCTGTGGGTAAAGATAATTTAGGTTCTGTTCGTAACGCAATATCTGATTCTTCAAAACCTGATGCATAACCTTTTTCATGATAATCTACTAACTTTTGTTTCAGTTCATCGAAAGGATCAGCAGTAGTAAAACCAATACTATCTATACCAATGGAATACGCATAGTCAATGATTTCCTGTTTAAGTTGATGGTTCATCAACACTCTTGCCTCCTATAAAAAAGTCCATAGAACATTTTAACATAATCTTAATTTTTTATGATATTAAATATTTTTATAAATAAAAAAGAATCTGAGATATACTTTAAAGTATCTCAGATTCTTTAACTTTGAGAATGTTATAAAGAAAGTCTATATTTATAATTCAGAATAAATTCTATCTTCTTTTCTTAATTAACTTTTATTACTTTTTAGATATAAAACCTTATAAATGTTTTATCAGTCTTCATATACAACATGCTATAATACTTTCGCCAAAAAGTTTTTAGTTCTTTCATGTTTGGGATGATTAAATAATTGATCAGGTGTTTCACTTTCAACGACATATCCATCTGCCATAAATATTACTTTATCACCAACATCTTTAGCAAAACCCATTTCATGAGTTACAACCACCATTGTCATACCCTCTTTAGCTAAATCTTTCATAACTTTAAGTACTTCATAAACAACTTCAGGATCAAGTGCTGATGTTGGCTCATCAAATAATATGACATCAGGATGCATAGCTAAAGCTCTTGCTATTGCTACCCTTTGTTTTTGTCCGCCAGAGAGTTGAGAAGGATATGCGTTAACTTTCTCTTCAAGTCCTACTTTTTTTAGAAGTGCTTTACCTTCAATTTCTAGTTTTTTTAAATCAACTTTTTTTAACAACTTAGGTGCTAAAATGACATTTTCTAATACTGTTTTGTGAGGAAATAAATTGAAATTTTGAAATACCATTCCCATTTTTTGACGTAATTCACTTAAATTTATATTTTTATGTGTTAATTCTTTTCCTTCAAAAATCACTTTTCCATTTGATGGTGTTTCTAATAAATTCATACATCTTAACAATGTACTTTTACCACTTCCTGATGGTCCTATAATTGCTACAACTTCTCCTTTATTAATTTCTAAATTTATATCTTTGAGTACTTCATTTTTATTAAATGATTTATTTAAATTTTGAACTTTAATCACTGGCTTTCATTCTCCCTTCGATTAAACTCATACCTCTAGATAATGTAAATGTTAAAACAAAGTACATTATCGCAGCGATAATTAACGGTGTAAAAGGATCAAATGAAATACCTTGTACAACCTGAGCGTTAAACATAATTTCTCCTACTCCTATAGTAGAAACAATAGATGATTCTTTAATTAGTGTTACAAATTCATTACCTAACGCTGGTAAAATATTTTTAATTGCTTGGGGTAAAATGATATATCTCATTGTTTTAGAATAATTTAATCCTAAACATTGCGCTGCCTCTGTTTGCCCTTTATCAACAGCATTAATTCCAGCTCTAAATATTTCTGCAATATAAGCAGAAGAATTAATAACTAGTGCGATAGTACCACATACTAATGCTGAAACGTCTAAACCTAGAACAGCTGTCGTTCCAAAGAAAACTAAAAATACTTGAACTAACATCGGTGTTCCTCTTAAAAATTCTATGTAAATAGAGGCAATCCATGAAAGCAATTTAAACTTACTCAATTTAGCTAAAGCAATTAAAGCTCCTAATACTGCTCCTAATACTACACCAATCATTGATATTAAAATTGTATTTTTAAGTCCTTTGATAAAAAATGCACCATACTTATCAAAAAAGCTACTATCGTCTTGCATATCTTTAGAAGCTTTGTCCATGTATTTGCTAATTAAATGTTGGTCATTGACTTCCTTAATAGATTTATTGACATTCGCTAAAAGAATAGGTGAATTTTTTGGCACAGCTATGACATTATCTTTCTTTTCTTCATTAAAATTCACATTAGCTATCATTAAGCTGTTATTTTGTTTTACATATGCTTCAGCAACAGGTTTTTCTATTACCAACCCTTCTACCTTATTACTTTTAACTGCAAGAATAGCATCTGGTAGACGATTTAATGAACTAATGTCTGCATTCTCTATTTCTTGTTGCGCAATTTTTTCTTGTTCAGTCCCTTTTTGTGCTGCAACTTTTTTATTAGAAAAGTCTTTTAATGTATGAAATTTATTTTTATCGCTTTTTCTAATAAGCATTACATTGCCCGTTTTAGTATAAGAATCTGAGAAATCAACTTCTTTCTTTCTTTCTGGTGTTGAAGTCATACCAGAAATAATAACATCAATTTTTCCCGTTTTTAATGCACCGAGTAAACTATCAAATTGCATATTCACAATTTTTAATTTTAAGTGATTATCTTTAGCAATTTTTTTAGCTAAATCGATATCTATACCTGCGTATTCACTCTTACCTTTTACAGTCTTTTCAAATTCAAATGGTGCATAATCAGCTGATAATCCTACTCTTAATTCCCCACTTTCCTTAATTTTTTCCCATTTTGCATCTTGATCAGCGTGAGCCATAGGTTCTATATTTATAAAGGTCAAACTAATTAAGATTGCTATGATCATTGTTTTAAAAATATATTTCATATAGCAACCTCCTATAACTTTTTAATTATTATACACAATAAAGTATTAATATGCAATAAAAAATTCGAATAAAAAAAGCATCTACATTACTATAGATGCTTAAATACCTTTAAAATAATATTATTGGTGAGTGATTTCAAATCTATAAATATTATCATTATATGATGGTATAAACTTTTTGCATAATTCATGAATAATAAAAGCACTAATGAATGGAACAATAAAATAACCTAATGCTAATAGAAGAATATTAAATGTTGAATCACCCGGCATTCTATTAAACGCATTAATTGGACCAACTAATCCTGTATAACCAAATCCAGCTGATAATGGTGTTCCTTTTATTCCAATGAAGTATGTTAACAAACCGGAAATAATACCATTAATGGTTAATGGTATTGCAATGATTAAATGTTTTAAATAAACAGGAATCATCATCTTCGCAGCGCCAATAAACAAAACTAAATTGACACCAACTGAATTGACACGTAAAGAACCAAAGAAAAAAGTAACGCATGCAGCAACAATTCCCATGTTAGCAGCACCACTACCTAACCCATTTAAACTAATAGCTGTAGCAATAGCAACTAGAGAAATTGGCGTAACCATTAGTAGTGAAAATGTCACACTTATTAAGATAGACATAATTAAAGGATTAAATTCAGTAAATGAATTAATCACATGTCCTAAACTTTTTGTGATAATTTGTATATATGGCAAAGTCGCTAATCCAATTAATCCGCTGACTACTGGAATAAATACAGGTAAAATAATCATTTCTAAAGAACCAAATTTTCCTTGTAATAATAAATATAAAGCACATGCGATAATAATAACTAAAATTACGTTTATAATATCGCCAATTCCTTTTAATGCAATACCATTGGCATTCATTTGTATAGCTCCAGAGCCCAACATTGCTGATATACCTATCATACTAGCACCCGCACCACTAAATTTGAATTGATGTGCTGCCAATATTCCAATAATAAATGCCATAAATGATTGAATAATTGTCACTAATTGAAAAACAAGCTCTAATATTGGATGTTGATCTTTAAATAATTTTAGTAGTTCTCCTAAAAGTGCATTTGGAAGTAATGCAATAACTACTCCTGCACCAACTGCATTAAGAATATTACTAAAAAAATATTTTAAGTTTATTCTAGTTCTACTCATAATAGCCTCCATTTTTAAATATTAGCTATATAATATTATATTATCTCATTTTATACAATATAAAATAAGTAGTTAAAAAAATATCAAATAAAAAAGGATTAAGTAGAGTGTTCTACTTAATCCTTTTAAATCCATTACATACCGGCGGTCGGGGTCGAACCGACACTCCAATAAAGGAACGGGATTTTGAGTCCCGCGCGTCTGCCAATTCCGCCACGCCGGCTTAATATATATAAATAAAAAACTTCCCTATGGAAGCAATTATGGAGCGGAAGATAGGACTTGCACCTATATCTTGTTCCGGGAAGGAACATATTCTAAAAGTTGAAATACTCCCGCATTGTATCAAATTATGGAGCGGAAGATAGGACTTACACCTATATCTCATTCCGGGAAGGAATGTGTTCTAAAATTGAACTACTCCCGCATAGCACATGGAGGCGGCAACCGGATTTGAACCGGTGATAAAGGTTTTGCAGACCTCTGCCTTACCACTTGGCTATGCCGCCAAAAAAACTGGGCTAGCTGGATTCGAACCAGCGCGTGACGGAGTCAAAGTCCGTTGCCTTACCGCTTGGCTATAGCCCATTAATAATAAAGGGCGGTTGATGGGAATCGAACCCACGAGTGTCGGAACCACAATCCGATGCGTTAACCACTTCGCCACAACCGCCAAAGTGTAAATGGTTCAGGACAGAGTCGAACTGCCGACACATGGAGCTTCAATCCATTGCTCTACCAACTGAGCTACTGAACCTTAATCATAAGTCAAAAGTAATGGCGGTCTCGACGGGAATCGAACCCGCGATCTCCTGCGTGACAGGCAGGCGTGTTAACCGCTACACTACGAGACC
>NZ_KV826330.1:0-26737 GCF_001835895.1 Staphylococcus sp. HMSC034C12
CCGTGAGGTCTCTTTTTTTATGTCGAAATTTAGATAAATCTTTTGAAACTAATGAATTGAGGAGTAAATGTATTAAACTAAAAAATGATAAAAATAATAAAACTTCTTCAATAATATACTGAAGAAGTTTTTAATATTATTTCAAATTAATAATGAATACAACATTTTATTTTCATTAATATAAATATTTGATGGATCAAATTCATCGACATTATGTTTTAATTGTTCTAAATCTTGATGATTATTTAACTGAATGCCAATAATAACAGTACCCGTATTTTGAGAAGCTTTTTTTAGATATTCAAATTTAGTAATATCATCTTGAGGACCTAAAACATCATTAACAAATTCTTTTAAAGCTCCTGGACGTTGAGGGAAATTTAAAATGAAATAATGTTTCATTTCTTCATATAAAAGTGAACGTTCTTCAATTTCTTTCATACGATTAATATCATTATTTCCACCACTGACTACGCATACTACAGTTTTTCCTATAATATTGTCTTTATAAAATTCAAGAGCTGATACACTTAATGCACCTGCTGGTTCTGCTACTATTGCTTGTTTAGAGTACATATCTAAAATTGTAGAACATACTGCGCCTTCATCAATTTGTAAGTAGTCGTTGACGTATTGTTTGACAATATTAAAGGTAATATCACCAACACGTGCTACTGAAGCGCCATCAACAAATTTATCTATATGTTCTAAAGTTACAACTTTATTTTGAACTACTACTGATTCATACATACTACTTGCTCCGGCAGGTTCGACGCCAATGATTTGTGTATGTGGACTATGTTCATGCATATATGTACTTACACCGGATATTAGACCTCCGCCTCCAATAGCTGCAAAGAGATAATCAAATTGAATCTTTTCTTTTTTTGCTTCTAATAAAATTTCTTTTGCTAATGTCCCTTGACCAGCGATAGTATAAACATTGTTGAATGGATCAATAAATGTCATATGATGCTCATCTGTATAAACTAAAGCTTCTTTTAAACAATCATCAAATGTATCGCCAGTTAGAACGATTTCTACATTTTCTGCACCGAAGAATTTAACTTGATTTACTTTTTGAAGAGGGGTTGTCACTGGCATAAAGATAACAGCTTTTAAATTTAATGCTTTAGCAGTATAAGCTACTCCTTGGGCATGATTACCAGCACTTGCGCAAGTAATACCTTTTGATTTAGCTTGTGTGTCTAATACTGAAATAGCGTTATAAGCACCACGCAATTTAAATGAGCGTACCCATTGCAAGTCTTCTCTTTTTAAATAAACATTACAATTATATTTTTGTGAAAGATAATGATCATATTGTAATGGTGTTTCTTTCACAACATCTTTTATACGTAAATAAGCTTCGTCTACATCAGTAGCTGTTACCGTTGTCTTTAAAACCATTTGTTATCATCCTTACATTGTTTTCTCATATTTCTCTATTAATTCTTCATATTTTAATGTAATAGCAATATCATCTAATCCATTTATAAGTTTATCTTTCCAAGTTTCATCTATATCAAAGTGGAAAGATTGATTATTTGCTGACACAGTTTGATTTGGTAAATCAACCGTTATATTATTTTGATCGGCTAGATATTTTCTAGATTGTTCATTTAAAACAATAGGTAACATTCCATTTTTTGTACAATTCATATAGAAGATATCGCTAAAACCACCAGCAATAATAATATTAAAGCCAAAATCTTTTAAAGCCCAAGCAGCATGTTCACGACTTGAACCACAACCAAAGTTGTCTCCAGTAATAAGAATTGAAGCACCTTTATATTTTGGTTTGTTTAGATTAAAATCCGGATTATCTGATCCATCAGGTAAATAACGCCATTCATCAAAAGCAAAGGGTCCAAAACCAGTTTTAGTAATTCGTTTAAGATGAACTTTTGGAATAATTTGATCTGTATCAATATTGTCGTTAAACAAAGGGACTACTTTACCTGTATATTGGGTGATAGGCTGAATATCCATTACTTATACAACCACCTTTCTTACGTCAACGAATTTACCATTTATTGCTGCGGCTGCAGCCATAGCCGGAGAAACAAGATGTGTACGTGCACCTTTACCTTGTCGACCCTCAAAATTTCGATTACTTGTTGAGGCACAATGGACACCTTCTGGTACTTGGTCAGGATTCATTCCTAAGCACATGGAACATCCAGGTTCTCTCCATTCAAAGCCTGCTTCTTTAAATACTTTGTCTAACCCTAGAGATTCTGCTTCTTTTTTTACTGTACGTGAACCAGGAACAACAATAGCAGTAATTTTAGGATGTACTTTTTTTCCTTTTACGATATGGCTTGCTTCTATCAAATCTGATAGGCGAGCATTAGTACATGAACCTAAAAAGACATAACCTAAATCGATATCTTCTGCTTTTTGACCAGGTTTTAGTCCCATATAGTTGTATGCACGTTCATCATTAATATTTTGAATTTCTGGGAATGGAGAACTAAAATTTACACCCATTTCTGGATTTGTGCCCCATGTCACTTGAGGTTCTAAATTGGTTACATCAAGTGTAATCACTTTGTCAAAATGAGCATCTTCATCTGAATATAGTTTCTGCCATTCTCCAATAGATTGATTAAAGTTCTGTGCATATGGTCGACCTTTGATGTATTCAAAAGTAGTTTCATCCGGTTGAATAATACCGTATTTAGCTCCACCTTCAATTGCCATATTACAAATTGTCATTCGACCCTCCATGGATAGTGATTGAATGGTTTCTCCAGTAAACTCAAGTGCATAGCCTGTTCCGAAATCTACACCATGTTGATTGATTAAATGTAAAATAATATCTTTAGCATACACACCTGGTTGTAATTTACCTGAAACTTCAATTTTAAGATTTTTAGGTTTTGTTTGCCATAATGTTTGAGTTGCAAAAACATGTTCTACTTCACTTGTTCCAATGCCAAAAGCAATAGCACCAAATGCCCCGTGAGTTGCTGTATGTGAATCACCACATACGATTGTCTTACCTGGTTGTGTTAATCCAGTTTCAGGACCTACCATATGAACGATACCTTGCTCATCTGAACCCATATCAAAAATATGTACACCAAAATCTTTGGCGTTTTTCTGTAAAGTCGTAATCTGTTTATTAGCAATTTCATCTCTAATATTAAATATATCGATTGTAGGAACATTATGATCAAGAGTTGCAAAGGTTAAATCTGGACGTCTAAGTTGTCTTTTTTGAAGTCTTAATCCTTCAAAAGCTTGAGGAGAGGTCACTTCATGTATAAGATGTAAATCTATGTATAAGAGTTGAGGTTCGCCTTCGTTACCAGTTAAGACATGTTTATTCCAAACTTTATCAAATAATGTTTGAGCCATTATTTATGTACCTCCCTTTATTGATAGCTTTTTTTAAGTAACTCAAAGATTTCTGAAGTTTTATAGTGTCCTCCAAGATCTTTTGTTGTTTTACCAACTTTAATTAAATGATATACAGCATGTTCTAATTCTTCTGCTGCGACACTTTGATTTAAACTTTCTCTTAAACACATTGCTAGTGACAATACCATTCCAAATGGATTAGCAAGATTTTGATTAGCAATGTCAGGCGCTGAACCATGAATAGGTTCATAAAGTCTAGTACCGTGTTCACTAAAACTTGCCGAAGGGGATAAACCGAGTGAACCAGGTATTACTGAAGCTTCATCACTTAAAATATCACCAAAGAGATTTTCAGTAACAATGACGTCGAATTGTGAAGGATGAGTAATTAAATGCATACTACACGCATCAACGAGTAAATGATTTAATTCGATGTCCGGATAAGACTTGCTTACTTCAGTAACAGTTTTTCTCCAAAGTTTACTTGAAGCAAGGACATTCTCTTTATCTACAGAAGTTACTTTTTTATTACGAGTACGTGCTAATTCAAATGCAACTTTAGCAATACGTTCTATTTCAGCTTTAGTATAAGTGAGAGAATCTAATGCTTCAGAATGATTCATATGTCTAGGTTCACCAAAATAAATGCCACTCGTTAATTCACGAACTATAACTAAGTCTGTATGTTTAACACGTTCTTCTTTTAAAGGTGAAAATTGACTGGTACCTTCAGTCACTTTAGTAGGACGAATATTAGCAAATAACCCTAACTTTTTACGTAACGCTAATAATCCTTGTTCTGGACGATTATTAAGATCTGTCCATTTTGGTCCTCCAACTGCTCCTAATAAAATCGCATCTGCTTCTTGACAGGCAGAGAGTGTTTCATTAGGAAGGGGAGTGCCATGTGTATCAATGGCGGCTCCTCCAAAATCATAACTTTTTAAATTATAGGTGAAATTGTATTTCTTACTTATTATTTCTAATAGCTCTAAACTTCCATTTAAAATTTCAGGTCCGATGCCATCTCCGGGTAAAGCAACAATTTTATATGTCATTATTTATTACCTACTTTCTCTAAATCTTGGGCAATATATTTAGCATGAGCTTCTACATATGCTTTACAAGAAGCTTGAAGTATATCATGATCGATACCTATACCATTAACATGTTGATTTTCAATAACAAGCTCAACATGAACCTCAGCTTGTGCATCTGTACCTTCAGTAACTGAATCAATTCTATAATCGATGAGTTCACTATCTTTTTTAAAAATACGATCAACAGCATTGTAAATTGCAACAATTGATCCTGTACCAATGCTTGAATCTTGATAAATATGACCTTTTTTATCTTTAATGACAACAACAGCGCTTTGTAAACCATTTGAAACATATTGTAATTGCAAAGTTTCTACTTGATAAATTGCATTTTGTTCATGTTCAGAACCTTGAATAATCGCATGAATATCTCGGTCAGATACTGATTTTTTCTTATCTGCTACTGCTTTAAATTGTTTGAATAACTCGATTTGTTGTTTAGGTTCAATGTCATAACCTAACGTTTTAAGTTTTTCAGCAAAAGCATGTTTACCAGAAAGTTTGCCTAAAGGTAATTCGTTTTTACTTATTCCAACAAGTTGAGGCGTCATGATTTCGTACGTTTCAGGATTTTTAAGAACACCATCTTGATGAATACCTGATTCATGACTGAAAGCATTTTGACCAACAATGGCTTTATTTCTTGGAACTCGAATGCCTGCATATCTAGAAATTAAATCTGAAGTCAATTTAGTTTGCTCTAATTTTAATTTAGTTTCAATACCATAATGATCTTTGCGAACGTATAGTGCTAATGCAATTTCTTCTAATGCAGTATTACCTGCACGTTCACCAATACCATTTACAGTACCTTCAATGCGTTTCGCGCCATTTTCAATTGCAGCTAAGCTATTTGCTACTGCCATACCCAAATCATCATGACAATGTGCACTATAAATAATTTCTTTTTCTGATTTAACATTTGTAATAAGAGATTTAAAAATAGCACCATATTCACTTGGATAGCTATATCCAACAGTATCTGGAATATTGATTATTGTAGCTCCAGCATCAACAGCTGTTTGAACAGATTTTATAAGGAATGCTTGATCTGTTCTTGATGCATCTTCTGGTGAGAATTGTACTACATCGAATAATGATTTAGCATAACTGACATGTTCCTTAATTGATTCTAAGACTTCTTCTTGAGTCATTTTTAGCTTATGCTCTAAATGAATAGGGGAAGTAGCAATAAATACATGAACACGTGGTTTAGCAGCACATTTTGTTGCTTCATATACAGCATCAATATCAGATTTTTTACATCTTGCTAATCCACACACTGCAGTGGTAGTTAATGCTTTAGAGATTGCTTCTACAGATTTAAAACTTCCAGTACTTGAAGCGGGAAAGCCTGCTTCAATAACATCGACTCCCCATTTTTCAAGTTGCTTAGCAATACTTAAACGTTCATCAAATGAAAAATTCACACCAGGTGTTTGCTCTCCATCTCTTAACGTTGTATCAAATATTTGAATATGGCTTTCCATTTTTAACATCTCCTTACATTTTATTTTTGAATGCTTTTAGATTTAATGAATGGCATCATTTTTCTTAGTTCACGACCCACTGCTTCAATTTCATGACCATGTTGTTGTTCACGTAATTCATAAAATTCTTTAAATCCATTTTCGTTATCTTTAACAAAGCGATTAGCGAAATTACCATTTTGAATATCTTTAAGTACTTCTTTCATATTATCTTTAACATCTGGAGTAATGACACGTGGACCAGATACGTAGTCACCAAATTCAGCAGTATTTGAAATTGAATAACGTACATTTTCCATACCGCCTTCATACATTAAATCAACGATCAGTTTCATTTCATGTAGTACTTCAAAATATGCTAATTCTTTTTGATATCCAGCTTCCACTAATGTCTCGAAACCACTTTGAATCAGTTTATGAATTCCCCCACAAAGTACAGCTTGTTCACCGAATAAGTCAGTTTCAGTTTCTTCTTTAAATGTTGTTTCAATAACACCAGCACGTGTAGCACCAATACCTTTTGCATAACTTAAAGCAATATCACGTGCATGACCTGTAGCATCTTGTTGAACACCAAATAATGCTGGCACAGCTGAACCTTCAACAAATGTACGTCTTACTAGATGACCAGGGCCTTTAGGTGCTACTAAGAAGACATCTACATCTTTAGGTGGTTCGATGACGTTAAAATGAATATTAAATCCATGTGCAAAAGCTAATGCATTACCAGCTTCTAAATTTGGAGCAATTTCATTTTTATATACATTACCTTGAATTTCATCAGGAAGTAATACCATAATAACGTCTGCTTGTTTAACTGCTTCAGCCACTGGATAAACATCTAATCCATCTTCTTTAGCTTTATTAAATGAATTACCTGGACGAATACCAACTCTTACGTCGTAACCGTTATCTTTAAGGTTTTGAGCATGTGCATGGCCTTGAGAACCGTAACCGATAATAGCGATTTTTTTACCTTGTAGTGCATCTTTTTCTACTGATTGATCATAATAAACTTTTGTCATAATACTTTCCTCCATTAGTTAAAAAATTTCAAAAATTGCGAATATTAAAAAGGTAATAATTAACTTTATGATGTTAGACATTAAATATGATAATTGATGTAAAATGCTAGCGCATCATCTAAGAATTAATCATTCACATCTTCAACATTAATAACACTGACTTGTTTTTTTAATTTAGTAATTAAAATTCGATATACATCTTCATCCTCAATATGAACTTTGATTGTCATATCAGATATGCCATCTTCACTAG
This sequence comes from Staphylococcus sp. HMSC034C12, assembly GCF_001835895.1. NCBI lineage: Bacteria > Bacillati > Bacillota > Bacilli > Caryophanales > Staphylococcaceae > Staphylococcus > Staphylococcus sp. HMSC034C12. The sequence goes on from NZ_KV826330.1 coordinate 7,238, forward strand.
CAGGTTTTACATATAATTCATTGATATTGTACTGTAATCTTACAAAAGCACTTGTGATTCGATTTAACGTACTGACTTGGTCAGCTACTTTTAATTTTAAAGTTCGGTTCATTCTAGGCCCTCCATTTCATGATTAGCTTTACCACTAGGAATCATAGGGTTTACAGGTTCCGCTGGAGAAATTCTTACTTCAATTAAAGCAGGACCTTCATAATTAAAAGCTTCATCTAATTGCGCTTTTAATTTATTAGGGTGATCGATTAAGAAGCTTTTAACACCGTAAGCTTCAGCCATTTTAATAAAATCTGGTTGATCATTGAAAACAGAATGTGAAAAACGTTGATTAAAGAATTTATCTTGCCATTGTTTTACCATTCCTAATGTACCGTTGTTAATTAAAACAATTTTTACATTTAGATGATATTCAGGTAATAACGCCATTTCTTGATTGGTCATTTGGAATCCACCATCACCTACAAAACAAATAACTGTTTTATCTGGAGCTGCGAGTTGTGCACCAATTGCTGAAGGAATACCGAATCCCATTGTTCCTAATCCACCACTTGTAACCCATTGACTATGATGTTTAAACGGATAAAATTGTGCTGACCACATTTGATGCTGACCTACATCTGTAGTGACGATGGCTTCACCATTTGTGATTTTACCAATATATTCAATCGCTTCTTGTGGACGACAAAATGTATCATTAGCTTCTTTGTACTTAAATGGATGTTTTGATTTATTATCTAAACAATGATCTACCCATTCTTTGTATGTAGCATGACTTTGATGTTCAGTAACTAATGCTTCTAATACTTTTTTACAATCTGCAACAATTCCGAGTGTTGTAGGAATCACTTTATTAATTTCTGATTCATCAATATCAATGTGTACCACTTTAGCATTTGGTGCGAATTCCTTAGGATTACTAGCCAAACGATCATCAAATCGACTACCTAAATTAATGAGTAAGTCACATTCAGTGAGTGCCATGTTACTTGCATAAGAGCCATGCATACCGCCCATACCAAGGAAAAGGGGATTTTCATATGGAATAGCACCTAGACCTAATAAAGTTGTAACAACAGGAATTTGATGGTGAGTAACAAATTCGGTTAATAAAGCATTTGATTTTGAGTGATTGATACCTGCTCCAGCTAAAACAACAGGTTGTTTTGCATGATTTAAATATTGAGAAAGTTGTTGAATATCTTCTTTATTTGGATTTTCAGTTACTTGATATGAAGGTAAATGAACTTTTTCTTCAAGTGGAGCAGAAGAAGTTAAAACACCCATATCTTTTGGGAAATCAATAACTACAGGTCCTTTACGTCCAGTATTTGCTAAATAGAATGCCTCGTGAACAATTCTAGGGATATCATCTACATGTTTAACTTGGTAATTAGCTTTTGTAATTGGTGTCGTCATTGATAATAAATCAGCTTCTTGGAATGCATCTTTACCAATACCAGGGGTTGCCACTTGTCCGGTAAATACGACTAAGGGTAGAGAATCACAATAAGCATCAGTAATACCAGTGATAGCATTTGTAGCTCCAGGACCACTTGTTACGACGACGACACCAGGTTTGCCTGAAACACGTGCGTATCCTTCAGCGGCATGGGTAGCACCTTGTTCATGACGTGCAAGAATATGTTTAATTTTTTCATCATAAAATGTATCGTATAATGGTAAAACTGCGCCACCTGGATATCCAAAAATGAAATCAACATCTTCGTGTACAAGTGCTTCTACTAATAAGTCAGAACCACTTCGAGTTGTAAGTGTTTCAGTTTGTTTATTACTTTCCTTTGTTTTTGACATATTTATCGCTCCTTAAATTTAAATAAGATTTTCTGGGACTTGCATAATACCACCCGTATTTGCACTGGTTACTAAAGCAGTGTATCTTGCAAGATAACCTGTTTTTACTTTAGCTTTAAAAGGCTCAAGTTCTTCTTTACGTTTATACAATTCTTCTTGAGGCTGATTAACATCTAAAGTTCGATTTACTAAGTCAATAGTAATTTCATCACCATCTCTAATCAGACCAATAGGACCTCCTGAGGCTGCTTCTGGTGAAATATGACCTACAGCGATACCACGAGTAGCTCCAGAAAAACGTCCATCCGTAATTAAAGCGACATCTTTTCCTAAACCTCTTCCGACGATAGATGATGTAGGAGCTAACATTTCTGGCATACCCGGACCTCCTTTAGGTCCTTCATATCGAATGACCACTACGTGACCTTCACGAACTGTTTTATTATCAATTGCTTCTACAGCTGCATCATGTGAATCAAAGCAAATTGCTTTTCCTTTAAATACTTTAATTGAAGGATCAACACCACCAACTTTAATTACTGCACCTTTAGGAGCAATATTACCGAATAAGACGGACAATCCACCTTCTTTATCATATGGAGCATCTAAAGAATGAATAACATCGAAATTTTTAATCTCTTTACCTTGGTTATTTTCTCTTAATGTTTTACCAGTAACTGTGAGTCGATCTGGATGTAGGGTTCCTTCTTTTTTCATTAATTCATTAATGATTGCTGGACATCCGCCAGCTTCATGAACATCGTGCATAGAATAAGAAGAACTTGGTGCAATCTTAGATAAATAAGGCGTTTTTTTAGCAATTTCATTAATTCTTTCTAAGTCATATTCAATTCCAGCTTCATTAGCAATTGCTAATGTATGAAGTACAGTATTTGTTGAACCACCCATTGCCATATCTAAAGCAAATGCATCATCAATTGCTTCTTTTGTAACAATATCACGAGGTTTAATATCATTTTTTATATTTTCTACCAATTGGAATGCTGCTTGTCTAATCATTTCACGACGTTGATCGCTTACTGCTAAAGCTGTACCGTTGTAGGGAAGTGCTAATCCTAAGACTTCCATTAAACAGTTCATAGAATTTGCTGTGAACATTCCTGCACATGATCCACATGTTGGACAAGCATTTTGTTCCATATCTAAAAATTCTTCTTTAGTAATTGAACCTTCTTTAAAAGCTCCGACTGCTTCGAACATAGATGATAGAGTTAAAGCTTTTCCCTGAGCAGATAAACCAGCTTTCATTGGGCCACCTGAACAAAAGATAGCAGGGACATTTGTTCTAACAGCTGCTAATAACATGCCAGGTGTAATTTTGTCACAGTTAGGAATATAAAATACACCATCAAACCAATGAGCATTGATAACAGTTTCAGCCGCATCTGCAATAATTTCACGTGACGGTAAGGAATACCTCATACCAATATGTCCCATTGCTATTCCATCATCGACACCGATTGTATTAAATTCAAAAGGAATTGCTCCTGCTTCACGAATCGCTTCTTTTGCAATATCAGCTAATTCTCTTAAATGAACATGTCCAGGAACGATATCGATATATGAATTACAAATTGCTACAAAAGGCTTATTCATGTCAGTAGGACTTTTAAGTGCTCCTGTCGCGTGTAATAGGCTTCTTGCTGGTGCTTGGTGATCACCTTTTTTTATCATGTCACTTCTCATTTATTCATTCCCCCATAAATTACTAATTATTAAAATAAAAAAACGCCCCAATAAAGTTGGGACGTTTTTAAGTCCCATTCAATGAGAAATAGGACTTAAACATTTAGTAAATTAAGCTACTAAAGTTCCAGCCCTGAAGAGTATAATAAAATAATTAAATTTTCTAGTGGTGACAGTGAATATGTAAATGATTGCATGGTATTATACTCCTTTCTTGAATGGATGATTATTTGAATAGTTAGAATTGTTTAAAAATTTGATAAATTTAATTTACACTAAACAGATATTAAAGTCAATACTCTTTTTAGAATTTTCTAACAATTTAGAAGAATAATTTATGTTTTATTAATGAGAAATTTTTAGTAAAGTTTGTTACAATTATTAAGTTAAATTTAGATGAAATAATGAAGAGTAAAATAAACATGAGGAGAGAGAACAATACATGATACCTATCAAAAATTTAGATGAGATGGAACATTTTGCTAAAATTTTAATGAAACATGTTGGTTCAAAAGATGTCATTTTATTGAATGGAGATTTAGGTGCTGGTAAAACAACGTTGACTCAATTTATAGGTAAATATCTAGGAGTAAAGCGTAATATTAATTCTCCTACGTTTAATATCATAAAATCATACAAAGGTAAGGAGTTAAAACTTCATCATATGGATTGTTATCGCTTAGAAGATTCAGATGAAGATTTAGGATTTAATGAATACTTTGAAGATGACGCTGTTACAATAATTGAATGGAGTCAATTTATACAGGAGTTCCTTCCAGAAGAGTATTTAGTGATTAATATTACGACTATAAATGAAAGTCAACGACAAATTAATATAGCAGCAAAAGGCTATCATTATACTAAAATAAAGGAAGAGATAGACAATGAACTTACTGTTAATTGATACTTCAAATCAACCCATGTCAATTGCTTTGATGAACGATGATGAGGTTTTAGCAATAAAAACAACAAATAGTAAAAAAGATCATTCGAGCCAACTTATGCCTGGTATTCAATCCTTATTTAATGAATCGAATTTAAAAAAACAAGAATTAGATGGGATTGTTGTTGCAAAAGGACCTGGCTCTTATACAGGAGTGAGAATAGGCGTTACTGTAGCGAAAACATTAGCCTATGCTTTGAATACTAAATTATATGGTGTCTCATCGTTAAAAGCATTAGCGGCTACTATAGATACGAATGATAAAAGAATTATCGTACCAATATTTGATGCTCGTCGCCAAGCGGTATATACAGGATTATATCAATATGAAAATAATCAATTAAATACAATTGAAAAAGACCAATATATTTCTTTAGAAGCGTTGCATAAAAAACTCAATGCTTTAAATCAACCTTATGTGTTTGTAGGAGAGGACACGGAAAAATTATCTGAATTACTACATGGAGATATTGAGACTAAACTGCCTAATGCAACTGTCATGAAACACTTGATTCATCAACCTGAGAACATTCATACGTTTGTACCAAATTATATAAAATTGTCAGAGGCGGAACGTAATTGGTTAAACCAACAGAAGAACAGTTAACTATTAGAGCGATGCAAGTCGATGATGTACCAAGTGTTTTCGATATTGAGAGAGAAAGCTTCAACGATAGTTCATGGACCATTGATGCATTTTACCATGAATTAAATGAAAATAACTTCGCAAAGTACTTTGTTGTTATTTTTCAAGAAGAAATTATTGGATATTTAGGATTATGGATAGTAATTGATCAAGCTCAAATTACAACCATAGCAATCAAAGAATCATTCAGAGACTATGGATTAGGTCAGCTATTACTTAATTATGTGATGGACTATGCTAGGCATACTTGTGATGTGATGAGTTTAGAAGTGAGAATTACGAATGTGATAGCTCAACATGTATATAAAAAATTAGGGTTTCAATATGGCGGTAAAAGAAAAAATTACTATGGAGAAGGCGAGGATGCATTAGTGATGTGGGTGAATTTAAATGAATAGAGACATATTAATATTAGCGGTTGAAACAAGTTGTGACGAAACAAGTGTAAGTGTTATAAAAAATGGAAATACGATTTTATCTAATATTGTACTTAGTCAAATAGAAAGTCATAAACGTTTTGGGGGAGTAGTCCCTGAAGTTGCAAGTAGACATCATGTAGAGGGAATTACGACTACAATTGATGAAGCGTTATCTTCAGCTAATGCTACTATGGAAGATATCGATGCCGTAGCTGTTACACAAGGGCCTGGATTAATAGGGGCACTTCTAATAGGAATTAATGCAGCAAAAGCTTTAGCATTTGCCTATAATAAGCCAATCATTCCTGTTCATCATATTGCTGGACATATTTATGCTAATCATCTTGAAGAACCGTTAACCTTTCCTTTAATAGCATTAATCGTTTCGGGTGGACATACAGAACTCGTTTATATGAAATCACATTTAAATTTTGAAGTCATTGGTGAAACACGAGATGATGCTGTAGGAGAGGCTTATGATAAGGTAGCAAGAACAATTGATTTACCATATCCAGGAGGCCCAGCTATAGATGCACTTGCTTTGGAAGGAAAGGACACATACCATTTTCCTAGAGTATGGCTTGAAAAAGATAGTTATGATTTTAGCTTTAGTGGATTAAAAAGTGCAGTGATTAATAAGTTACACAATCAGCGACAAAAAAATGAAGACATAAATAAAGAAGATGTTGCTACCAGTTTCCAAGATAGTGTTGTCGATGTATTAAGTACAAAGGCTATTAATGCTTGTAAATCTTATCATGTTGAACACCTTATTGTAGCTGGCGGAGTAGCTAGTAACAAAGGATTAAGAGAACGATTAAATCATTTGTGTAAAGAAAATAACATTAAACTTTCAATACCTAATTCAAAGTTATGTACAGATAATGCTGCTATGATTGGGGCTGCTGGATATTATTACTATAAAGCTGGAGTAACTTCATCTCTAGATTTAAATGGAAAAAATAATATTGATATTGAAGATGTAACAGTTGAATAATAAAGTAAAAAGTAATTGAACTTAAAATCAAATAAGTTTCAATTACTTTTTTATTTAATTAGGTTAATGTATTGATATATGATATATGTCAATAGAGAACGTGTGTACTTATCAACAAATAGTTAATATCTTGTGGATAAAAAGGGGGTAAAGGTGTGAATATAGTTTGAATGTTGTGTAAAAGTTATGTAAATTATTATCATTCACGTTGTTGATAACTAGGATAAGTTCGTGGATAACTGATATATCAGTATTTTAGTTGTTTATAAATTTGTGAATGAAATAAATAAAAAAACTAGTAAAAATTTGATACTTTTACTAGTTTTTCTTAGATATATTAAATTTTTTCTTGCAATTCTTCCCATTCAGCCATAACATTCTCTAATTGTCGTTCGGTACTTAATTTCTGCTCAGCAAGTTCATTTGCCTTAATAGGATCATTAAAAATATCAGGCTGAGTCAATTGTTGATCAATTTGAGTAATTTGTTCTTCATATTTTTCGATTTGTTCTTCACATTGCTCAATTTGACGCTCAATTTTTCGTAATTCTCTCTTATATTGTTTTTGAGAAGCATACGTATTAGTTGTTGACGAATCGGTGTCTTCTAAATCAAGCGTTTCATCTTTATTGTGTTCCGCTTCAAATTCCTTTAACGCAGAAGCTTCTTCTGTTTTCTCAATAAAATATTGATAGTCACCTAAATACAGTTGACCACCATCTTTATTTAAATCAAATACTTTATTTGCTAGTTGATTAATAAAATATCGATCATGGGAAACAAATAAAATTGTACCTTCAAAATCTTTTAACGCTTGTTCTAACATTTCTTTAGAATCTATATCAAGATGGTTAGTAGGTTCATCGAGTATCAAAACGTTATCACGTTGTAACATAAGTAAAGCTAATTGCAAACGTGCTTTTTCGCCCCCTGATAAATCATTAATAACTTTTTTGACGTCATCTTGAACGAATAAAAATCGTCCTAAAATAGCGCGGACATCTTTTTCATTCATCATAGGATATTGATCCCAAACATAATCTAATATTGTTTTATTAGATTTGAATTCTGCTTGTTTTTGATCGTAATATCCTATGTTTAAATTAGCACCATAAGTAATTTCTCCACCTAATGCTTTTTGACGATTTGCAATTGTTTTGATAAGTGTAGTCTTTCCAACTCCATTAGGTCCAATAATAGCAATATGGTCTCCTTTTGTAACTTCAATATTAATAGGAGCAGTGATAGAGGATTGATAACCTACTTCTAGATTACGGATATGCATCACATCATTGCCAGTATTTCTATCAAATCCAAACTGGATATTAGCACTTTTAGCATCCATCATTGGCTTATCGATACGTTCCATTTTTTCTAATGTTTTTCGACGACTTTTAGCCATACCGCTTGTTGAAGCTCGAGTAATATTTTTTTCCACGAAAGTTTCAAGGCGTTTAATTTCTTCTTGTTGTTTTTCATATTCTTGCATTCTTAATTCATAGTATTTATCACGTTGAGTAATAAATTGCTCATAATTACCTACATAACGCTTCACATCTCCTAAAGCAACGTCATATATTTGAGTTACAATTTTATCTAAGAAGTATCTGTCATGACTAATAATAATGATGGCACCTTTAAAATATTTTAAATAATCTTCTAACCACTTAGTTGTTTCCAAGTCAAGATGGTTTGTAGGTTCATCTAATAGTAATAAATCGGGTTCACTTAAAAGCATCTGTGCTAAAGATAAACGTGTTTTTTGTCCGCCACTAAAATCATTAATGGGTTTATCAAATTCTTCTTCAGTAAAGTTTAAACCATGCAATACTGTTTTAATTTTACTTTCATATTGATAACCTTCAAGTTGTTCAAATTGATTAGATAATGATTCATAACGCTCCATATGTTGTTTATAATCTTCTGAATCATAACTATCAACGTGAGCGGCTAACCAATCAGTTTCATCATTAATAAGCGTTTCCATATGCTTAATATGTTCAAATGGTTTTGACATTTCTTCAATTACAGTCAGAGAAGAATCAAGTGTCATTTGTTGAGTTAAATAACCAATGCGTAAATTCTTGATTTTTGAAATATGGCCACTATCATAATCTTCAACACCTGCAATAATCTTCATTAACGTTGATTTTCCAGCGCCATTTCTTCCTACTACGCCAATACGTTCTCCAGTTTTAACTTCAAAATTAACATGATTAAATATATCTTCACCATCAAACGATTTTGAAATATCATTTAATTGTAAAAGTATCATTCAAGTTTCACCTTTCTATCTATGTAACAATCACATTTATTTAACTTTAAATTTGACATTATTATATCATTTTACAATATAAGGTATGCTTAGGAAACTAAGATATTTATTTTTGAAATAGGTTACGGTATAATATTGCAGTATCCATAATAGGCATTATATATATTTCACTAAAATAACTAATTGCACTCTAGTTAGTTTGAATATATAGATTAAAAAGTTCAAACAAAAGGGGGACATTGCATATGCCTCAAAATCAATCAAAAATACCTCGCGCTACATTAAAACGTTTACCTTTATATTATCGATTTGTTAATTCATTGAAAATCAAAGGTATTGATCGTGTGAGTTCTAAAACAATTAGTGAGGCTTTAGATATTGAATCAGCTACGATAAGAAGAGATTTTTCTTATTTTGGTGAGTTAGGTAAGAAAGGATATGGCTATAACGTTGAGAGTCTTTTAGAATTCTTTAAAACGGAGATTAGCGATAGTAATAATATTCATATTGCTATTGTTGGCGTAGGGAATTTAGGACGTGCATTACTTACTTACAATTTTTCAATACATGATGAAATGACAATTACAGCTGCATTTGATATTGATAAAGATATTGTTGGTACAAAAGTTGGAAAAGTGACAGTAAAGCATATTGATGATATTTCATCTGAACTTCAAAAACAAAATATTAATGTAGTGATTCTTACTACACCAGGAAGTGTGGCACAATCTGTTTCAGATCGACTTATTAAGGCTGACGTAAAAGGTATCTTAAACTTTACTCCTGCTAGAATTGATGTGCCAAATGATGTTCAAGTTCATCATATCGATTTAGGTATCGAATTACAATCACTATTATTCTTTATGAAAAACTCTTCAAATTAATATTAAATTATTTTTTAAAGCTAAAATGCATTTGCATTATAGCTTTTTTATAAATATATTAATTTAATGGAAACATTAAAAAATGGTGACGAATTAAAAATAGACTTTGATTGCACTCAAGCAACTGAAGCCATTCCAAACTGGGCAGCTGAACAAGGGTATCCTGTAACAAACTATGAACAACTTGATGATGCTTCATGGACAATCACTGTTCAAAAAGCTTAAGTTTTTCTTTATAAATGTAATGTAATATAACAAATTGTGTCATTTAATCTTACGTGTTTTTGCTATTCTTAAAAACTATTAATATGATGTTTTTAAGGAAGTGGTAAAAATGAAGATGGATGACACAATTTTTTTATTTCTATGTATTTTATTAGTTTGGTTAATGACACCAGGATTGAGTTTATTTTATGGAGGCTTAGTTCAATCTAAAAATGTTTTAAATACAGTGATGCAAAGTATGGCTGCTATAATTATTGTTACGTTTACATGGGTGGTCATTGGATTTTCTTTGAGTTTTGGTCATGGAAATGATTGGATAGGTAATTTTGATTTTATTGGTTTGCAACATGTAGGATTTAATACGAATGTTCAATTTAGTCCACATATTCCGTTTGCCTTATTTATGTTATTTCAGATGATGTTTTGTACTATTGCGGTTTCCATTTTATCAGGTTCAATTGCTGAGCGAATGAGATTTATTCCTTTTACTATTTTTATATTTATATGGGTAATTATGATTTACAGTCCTGTAGCTCATTGGGTATGGGGCGGTGGTTGGATTCAACAACTTGATGCTTTAGATTATGCTGGAGGTACCGTAGTACATATTACATCGGGAGTATCAGGATTAGTATTAGCAATAATGATAGGTCACGGAAAAAAAGTAGAGAAACTACAGCCGAATAATTTACTTATTACACTTATAGGTGGTATTTTTGTTTGGATAGGATGGTACGGTTTTAATACAGGAAGTGCGTTTACTTTAAATGATATAGCAGTGATATCGTTTGTAAATACTATCATTGCTGCGAGTGGAGGAGCATTTAGTTGGTTGATTCTTGAATACTTTTCTAATAAAAAGTTAAGCTTACTTGGTTTATTATCAGGTGTACTGTCAGGACTCGTAACCATTACACCAGCAGCTGGATTTGTAAACTACTTAAGTGCATACATTATCTCTATGATTGGTGGTATAGCATGTTATTTTGTGGTCAATTCTATAAAAGAAAAATTAAGATATAATGATACACTTGATGCCTTTGGTATTCATGGTGTTGGAGGTGTGATTGGTGCAATATTGACTGGTGTATTTCAATCACATAAAGTTAATAAAGATATATTAGATGGATTAATCTATACTGGTCATTTACATACTATATGGATACAATGTATTGCAGTTATAGTAGTAGTACTTTACTCGATTATTATAACTTTTATTATTGGAAAGATATTATCAATTTTTATGTCCCTTGCTACGACTGTTGAAGAAGATATGACAGGTTTAGATCAACTTGTGCATGGTGAAAAGGCATATTTTTATGGGGAATTAAATAAATTACATAAAAGGTATTGATATATATTTAAAATGTTGAAGTTTCATTAGTAAAACAGTATTTGAAGATAATCACGATATGATAAAATTAATATTATGTTGATATTAATTTAGATGATTAGTCTATTAAAAAATATATCAGATATTGCAAAGTTTGCGGGAGTATTGTAAATACAATTTCCCGCTTTTTAAATCATGGATTGTAAAGTCTTAAGACTAATTACCGTTACGATATTAAATGATAAAATTAATACTAATGATTTAGGAGGCCTAATATGACTGAGTGGTCAAGAGAACAACGCTATCGTCGTATTGAAGATGTGAACAAAGATGAATTAGAAGCGTTAAAGCATCGAATAGAACAATCAAGCTATCGTCAACACTTTCATATTCAACCTGAAACAGGTTTATTAAACGATCCTAATGGATTAATGTTTTATAACGGAACATACTATGTATCTCACCAGTGGTTTCCATTGGGTGCCGTGCATGGACTGAAATATTGGTTTAATTATACTAGTAAAGATTTAGTGACATTTGAACCAAATGGTCCCATATTAAAACCTGATACGATTTATGATAGTCATGGGGTATACAGTGGAAGTGCTTTTGAATTTGAAGGAAACTTATATTATATGTATACAGGTAATCATCGAGATGAAGAATGGAAAAGATATGCGAGTCAAATGATTGCAAAAGTAAAACAAGATGGTTCAATCGAAAAATTAAATAAGCCTGTGATTGCTCATCAACCTGAAGGATATACAAGTCATTTTAGAGATCCAAAAGTATTTAAACATCATGAAGAATATTATGCAATATTAGGTGTCCAAACCCAACAAGAATTAGGACGTTTACTTTTGTACAAAATGATACATCGACAGATTGATCAATGGGAATATATTGGAGAAATTACAACCGAACTAGAAGATTTTGGCTATATGTGGGAATGTCCAGACTATTTTAGTTTAAATGGACAAGATGTAATTATTTTTAGTCCTCAAGGTATTGATGCAAAAGATGAAAAATATAGAAATATTTATCAATCTGGATATCTAATCGGTCATTTAAATTTCGATACATTAGAATTCAAACATGATACATTTATGGAACTTGATAATGGTTTTGATTTTTATGCGCCACAAACATTTATAGATGAATATGGTAGGCGTATTTTAATTGGGTGGATGGGATTACCAGATACTCAATATCCTACAGATGAAGAAGGTTGGGCACATTGTTTAACGATACCTAGAGAGTTAACAATCGAAGAAGGACGGTTACGCCAACGTCCTTTGAAAGCGTTAGAGACGTTACGTCAAAATAAAGAAACAGCATTAGGTTATGCTAACAAATATAATACAACACTTCATCCTTATGAAGGTACGCAATATGAGCTTATTATTGATATTTTAGAAAATGAAGCAACAGAAATATATTTTGAATTAAGAGCATCTAAGTTAAATTCAACATTAATTTCTTATAATACTAGGGAGCAAAAGATTACATTAGATCGATCAGAAAGTGGTGCATTACCTAGTAATGTTGAAGGTGTGACAAGATCTACATATTTAGATTCGCCATTAAAGCAATTACACATTTTTGTGGATACTTCAAGTATTGAAATTTTTTGTAATGATGGAGAGCGTGTCTTGACATCAAGAATTTTTCCTGATGAAAATGCTACAGCAATTCGCACATCTACAGAAACAGGTCAAGTTTATTTGAAATTTACTAAATATGACTTAGGGAGAGATAAATAAATGAGAAAGTTATACGCTATTGGTGAAGCATTAATCGATTTTATTCCAAATAGAACAAATATTGAACTTAAAGATGTAACGCAATTTAGTCGACAAGTTGGCGGGGCACCTGCTAATGTGGCAAGTGTGGCTAAAAAATTAGGTAGTAGTACAGAAATGGTTACACAACTAGGTAATGACGCTTTTGGAGATATTATTGTAGAGACGTTAGAAAAAATAGGCGTTGGTACAACATATATTAAACGAACAAATACAGCTAATACTGCACTCGCTTTCGTTAGTTTAAAAGAAAATGGAGAACGAGATTTTTCTTTTTATCGTAAACCATCAGCTGACATGCTTTATCATGCTTCGAATTTAGATGAAATCAATGTTTCTAATCAAGATGTTCTACATTTTTGTTCTGTTGATTTAATTGAATGTGATATGAAAAATGCACATCTTGCTATGATTGAAAAATTTGAAGCGGCTCATGGGATGATAGTATTTGATCCAAATGTTAGATTACCACTATGGGATAGCGCAGAAGCATGTAAAGTGACTATTCAATCATTTCTTCCCAAAGCAAATATTATTAAAATTTCAGATGAAGAAATTGAATTTGTTACTGGAATAAGTGATGAACATAAAGCGATTCAATCTTTATTTAAAGGAAATGTTGAAGTAGTTATCTATACACAAGGAGACAAAGGAGCAACAGCTTATTTAAAAGATGGGACAATTATTCATCATCAAGGGTATAAAGTTGAAGCTGTTGACACTACTGGTGCTGGAGACGCGTTTATTGGTGCAGTCATTAATAGAATTTTAAATACAGAATTAACAGACATTACTTCTCTATTTAAAGGAAAAGGAGAAGAAATTTTAAAATTTAGTAATTTAGTAGCTGCAAAAGTAACTACTAAGTATGGCGCTATCGAAAGTATTCCAAGTTTAGAAGAAGTTATTGAAGAACTTTAAAAAAGAGATTAAGAAACCCCTTCAGATATTAAAATGAAGGGGTTTTAATATTATATCTTTTTAACATTACGTACAGAGGCATAGCAATGCTCACCGTTTCTGAAAGTTACAATTCGTTCTTTAGAATCGACTGAATCGATATTATGGCGATTTACAACAAAACTATTGTGACATCTGAAAAAACGATCATCGAGTTGTGCTAATTCTTTAAGATTTCCGTAGAATTCAATCTGACGGTTATCAAGATGCGCAATTAAACGATGGGATTTTGTAGACGATTCAAAGAACATGACATCATCATATTGTACATATATTGAATTGCTACCACGCTTTAATTCAATTGTCTCAACATTACTTTCTTTTGAAAGTAATTTTAAACGTGTATGAGCAGTTTCAATACAATCTATTATTCGCGTTTTAAGTTGATTAGGATCATCTTTAAAAATAAAATCCATTGCAGATACCTTATAGACAAATGTTAGGTAAGTGAGTTCACTATGACTTGTAACAAAGATGATATTCCCAATAGGATCATACTTTCGAATTTCACTTCCAAGTTTAATACCGTTAATATCAGCTTCTAATTGTATATCTAAAAAATAACATCCAACATCATTCATTTCTTTTGACTGTTCAATAATTTCATAAGGATCATCTGTCGCTAACGCTATTTCCATCGGTTTTTCTTCAATCATTATATAGTTATTAATAATTGAAACCATATTTTCACGTTGTTTCACATCGTCTTCACAAATGAATATTTTCATTTTTTCACATCCTTATGGCATATTATGTATAATTTCTACTTTTTGAACGAAGTAGCCATTTTCTATAGTAGTATCAAGTAACACGTTTTCAGTAGTATCAGTAATGTCTTTTAAAGTCGTTAGACCAAGTCCTCTGTTATCTCCTTTAGTTGAAAAGGAATCTTGAAATAATTCATGGATTTTCGGCATATCTTCTTTACATTTATTCATAACAATAAACATGACTGACGTTTCGACATTGATGAATGCAATTCTAATTAAGGCATCTTCTAATTCTTCTGAAGCCTCAATAGCGTTATCAATGATAATCCCAATGATACGGCTTAAATCAACTGTATTCATCTCAATATGATCAATTAACTCTGGCACTTCAATACTAATAGGTATATTTTTTTCTTGAGCTTGTAAAATTTTAGTTGTTACTAATCCTTTAATAGCACGCACTTTTAAATTATCCGTACCATTAATTTTGATTGAGTTCATTTGAAGGTTATCTTTCATAGGAACAATATTGTCATTAAAATATGTCTTTAAACCATCCATATCATTTTCTCTTATGTATTCTGACATTGTAGTAAGAATATTGACGTAATCATGTCTAAACTTACGCATTTCATTATTAATCGATTCTATTTGTAGTGTGTATTCATAATACGTTTCAATTTCTTCCATATTACGTCTGTATCGAAGTTCACGTAATGTATATCTAGAAATTATAATGATTAAGGTGATGAAAAATATAATTATTCCAATAAAAATTAGCCCATAAATTTTTAAAGAAGCATTATTAATTCTAGGTGTTTGCGAATATATTAGTAAAATGATAAATGATGAAACTAAAACAATTGTAATAATAATTAAATAAGTTTTATTAATAGATAGATAGGATTGCTTAAATTTTTTAAATACAATTTTAAAAGTATAAGCAAGAATAATAGAGATTAATGAAAACAAAGTTAAATATATCATTAAAATTAAATACTGATTATCTAATGTATTTTCAATAAAAATTATTAAAAAGAAAACGATAAAATTACTTAAAAACATTAATATTGCGCTGCCCAAAACTGTGATTATAGAATAAAACTTTATTTTATAATAAAAAAATATTCCGCAACTGATAAGTAAATATAATATAGATATACTTCCGAAAAAATAATACAAAAGAGCAGAAGGGATTATAATCGCTAAAACGATTAAATAATCCCTTGTTTTATATTTAATATTTGAAACTATTTTAGCAATTATAAAAAGGAGAAAACCTTGAAATAAAGCTAAAGGTACATTAGATAATAAATCCATGGCACACACACTTTCTTAAAATACTATCTTTCTAAATTTGTTAACTCTTCAGGGACCTCTGGTTCATCAAAATAAGTTGCGCAAGGTGAATAAGAAGCGAGTGTACCAACAGTTTCTAAGATTAATGAGAATAGTTTAATGAATAAATCTGTAATAAATGTCATAATTAATAATCCTCCCTAGGAAAAAAGAATGGTAATAGTGTTGTACTTTCAAGTATCATACCTAATAAAATTAATTGTTTATATGGCTCTGGTACTATAATAGAAATAATGATTAAAACCACTACTAAAATAATAGACTTTATTTTTTTGCGAGGTTTTAGTCGTTCGGGTATGGGTTGTTTCTTAGTGGCAGCTGGTGCATAAATAATAATCAGTAATAATGCAATACCACTAACACTATACATGATACCCATATTAATATGATAGTAAGCAATGAGCCATGGTAAACCAACAAATAAAATTAAATTTTGAATATGGCATAGCAAAGTAGACTTTGCATGCGCTCCGTGTGCATTGTGTCGAATTAAAAAATAACTAATGTGTGTGATTAAAGTATACAAAAATGTATGGAATATGAGCGCAGCACCATATGTCACAATTGTTTTAGCAATATTACTAACAACCACTTGCATGCCTAATCGTACTTTTAAGAATTGGATATGATCAAGGTTGTTTTTCTCTTGTAAATAAGATGCAAAGTGCTCAATTTTATCATCAATTGCTTTCAATATTGTGCCACTCTCCTTGACTATATTATACAATTTTGTGCAATTAGTCTGTAAAATAATGCTTAACTGTTAAAATTTAATACTTAACTGTAAAAGTAATTCGATAACTCATATTTTACCATATAAAAATAAACAGTTTAGTAGAAAAAGATGCAAGTTAAGAAATTTTTAATAACTTAAATGAATGTTATGTTTTAATATACTCATATCACATTAAAGTGATATAAACTTAATAATCTTAGTCTTTAAATTGTTAGTCTTTGTTTTATTCGAATAAATCTTTTTTTGATTTTGTTAGTAGTTGCGAAATTAAAAGTTGATTTATCGATGAGTTGTAAGGAATGTTTGTGTAGTTTGACTATGTATTTGTGATGATCGAGACCAATGGGTTATTCGATAATATCGATTTTCATAGTGAAATATTTCATTTATTTATTTCTTCGTGTAGTTCTATTCATTAATAAGCTATCCCAACTTATTGATGAAAAATGCATAATACTCGCTGAAGTGTTAACTCAGTAGAAAATAATTAACTTAGCTATTCTGAATAGAAGGTAATTATTTTCAATATGCAAGCTATCAAAACATTGTTATGCAATGTAATTTTTCATAATTAATAACATCCCCAAAAAATTGAAAAATAACTGTAAATCATTCCCTTAATTAAAAGTCGTGAGTCTCTCCCAAGCTCACGACTTTTTTTATTTATATAAATGAGGTTTTAAATTTCTAAAGATTGGAATAGCATCTCTTTGACGTGATACTTCTTGAATGTTGATATCAATTGAAATAGTATCTTCTTCTCTGTTTAACTCATCAAGAATATCTCCATTAGGATTGATAACCATTGAATGTCCAGCGTATTCAGTATTTCCATCATGACCTGTGCCATTACATGCGACGATGAAAATATCATTTTCTATAGCTCTAGCTTGAAGTAAGCTTCTCCAATGATTAAGCCGAGATGTTGGCCATTCGGCGATATAAAATGCGATTTGAGCACCTTCTCTAGATGGGTATCTTAGCAATTCAGGGAATCTTAAGTCATAGCATATAATTTGAGTGGCGAGAGCACCTGATGATAAAGCAAATGGTTCTGGAACTGTTTTTCCATCTTCTAAAAATTCTGGTTCATTTAGCATTGGAACTAAATGAACTTTATCATATTTGTTAATACGACGACCTTCTTTAGATACAGTAAAAGCAGTATTATAAACTTTATTATTTCGTTTATTTGAAACAGATCCTGCGACGATGTCAACTTGATATGTTTGAGCAAGATTCGAAATAAAAGGAAAACTACGTGATAATGCTTGATCTGCTTTTTCATTTAATTCTTCTAAAGCATAGCCATTGTTCCACATTTCTGGCAACACAACAACTTCAGTATCAGCATCTAATTGAGTATTAAACCATTCTGAAATTTTTTGTTCATTTTTCTCAACATTTCCATATTCGACATAAAATTGGAATATTTGTATTTTCACTTTAACCACTCCTCAACCTGCTTAATAATTTCAATTTACTAAATTTGGCTATGAAAAGCAAAATGAAGCACATTACAATTAAGGTAAAATGACTTAACTGTAATATGCTTCATTGATAAATTTAAATTTATTATTTTTTAATAATAAATCGTTGATCAGTAGGATGAATTTCTTTTTCACCAGCTTGTTCTTCAATATCACCAAATGGCATTTGTGCTACAAGTTTCCATGATGCTGGAATATCAAATGTTTGTATTGTAACTTGATCAACTAGTGGATTATAGTGTTGTAACGATGCGCCGATACCTTTTGAACTTAGTGCAGTCCAAATTGCGTATTGATGCATAGCATTTGTTTGAACAGCCCAGTTAGCAAAATTATCAGCATATGATGGCATTTGTTCTTGTAATGATTTTATAACATCTTCATCTTCAAAATATAAAATAGTTCCGTAGGCATGCTCGAAACCATTAATTCTTTGATTAGTAGGTTCAAAGTCGCGATCTGGTCCCATTACATCTTTGAGTACAGTTTTAGCATTTTCCCAGAATTTAATATGTTGATCATTAAGTAATAAAACGATACGTGTTGATTGTGAATTAAAAGCTGAAGGCATATATTTTACAATATGTTCAATCATTTCCTCTAATTCTTCATCACTAATAGAAATAGATGTTTTAGTTTTATAAATTGTACGTCTGTTTTCAACTTCAGTTAAAAATGGTTTTGTGTTTTCTTTATCAAATAGTCCCATCAAATAATCTCCTTTTTTTAATATATCCAGTATAAAATTTATACTGGAATAAGTAAATTATTATATAACAAAAAATTTCATAAATATTAATATTCTTTATCAATTTGTTTATATGCATGCATGATATGTTTTTATTCTTTATACTAAAACTGTTAAAAATAAGAGGAGGTCTCAGAATGATAAAACAAAATGTTATTCGAACAAGTCTTATTTTTGCTATAAGTGCAACTATATTCAGTCACTATAGTTATGCTGAAACCTCTTCTAATATAGAGAGTGAAGACGTAGATCAGAAAGTAAACCTACAAAAAACTTCTGACACTCAGCATTCTAAAATTGAACTAAGTAATGAAAATCAAAACATAAAAGAATTTAATCATACCAACGATGAAACTAGCAACACAGAAGAATCACAACAAGAAAGTAACGAAACTAACAGTAAGGAAGAATCAACAGCAGAGGAATCACAAGAAGAAGG
>NZ_KV826330.1:26837-58124 GCF_001835895.1 Staphylococcus sp. HMSC034C12
ATCACAAGAAGAAGGCAACGAGCCTAACAGCACAGAAGAATCAACAGCAGAAGAGTCACAAAAAGAAAGCAACGAGCCTAACAGTACAAAAGAATCAACAGCAGAGGAATCACAAGAAGAAGGCAACGAGCCTAACAGCACAAAAGAATCAACAGCAGAGGAATCACAAGAAGAAAGTGACGAAACTAATAACCCTAAAGAACCAAAAACAGAGAAAGCACATGAAACGAACAAAGAAACTGATAGCATAGAAGAACCAAAAAAAGAAAAAGTTAATGATAAGAATCAACAAAAGAGTGGAATAGAACATATCCATAAAAATAACACGTCATCTTCTAAAGAAAAAAATCATAATAAATATAAAACAACACAAAAAAGTAAAAATGATGATTCGACTATTTTTAAGCAAGAAGAACATCAAAATGTAAGGTCTAAATCAATGAAGTCGAAACAAAATCAAATCATACAACCATATAACGATAATACTTCATCCAATGTTTACTCAAACACTAATTATCAAAAGGGTAAGTCTCAAAATAGTGTTTCAAAAACAATGTTTAACCAATTGTTTTCACGACAACTAGTTGAAAACAATCATAATAACTTTGAACCAACACATTTAAAGCAAAATAATCTATATTTTCAAAGTGATAGAAGAAAAGAATCCACTTATCCAAGTATATATCAAATAGAGTCAAGATTTTCAGAAAATATCTTAAATAGGTTTAATCAATATGCAAAGGGTGCTTATAAGTACAACCCATATATTATTAATAAGGTTAATCATTTAGATGATAATAGTGAAAAAATAACAAATAAAGATTTTAATCGTTTAATTACGAAACAAAAATTTGATAATCAAAATCTAAATATATTACAAGAGGATTCTCAATACTTTAGATTTCAATATTTTAATCCACTTAATGCTAAAGAATATTATAAAAATTTAGATGAGCAAGTTTTATCATTAATTACAAGTGACATTGGCTCTATGCCTGATTTAAAAAAGCCAAAAACAATTCATAAGTATGAAGTAGAAGAACATACAAAAGTCATTACTTCTCCTCATAAAAAAACAGAATCAAAATCATATATAAAAACTTTGAATATGATACTGATTCCTACTTTAATTTTAATATCTTCCACTGTAATGATAATTTATGTATATCAAAAGTTAAAAAAAAAAGTAAAAGCATCAAATGTCTAGAGCATTCGATGCTTTTATTTATTAAGATAAATTATGTGCTAGTTACACAAATGAATAATAAATTGAGTTTGTTGTTTTAAATGATTTAATGAATCGCCAAGGAAAATTTGCATTACTACAACGAAGCCATTTTGAAACATATGAATAAGTATCGGAACAGAAATTCGTTTTGTTAAAGTATAAGCTAATGAAAGTATCATCCCCATACCAAAATAAATAAGAATAAATTTAATATCATTATGAGCTAATGCAAAAAGTAAAGAACTTACGATAGAAGCAATTAAGAAGGCAATGATTCTATTTCCTTTAATTCGATCATATAGTTCACCAAAGAACACTTTTCTAAATACATATTCTTCTAAAATAGGGCCTACAACAGAAATTAATATAATAAAAATAGGGAGTTGTTTTGCTACAGCCATTATTCGTTGAGTATTTGGACTTTGTTGTGGTTGACCGAAAATCCATATGTTAATCACACCTACAATAACTTGATATAACATAACTATGAAAAAGCCAAGTACAGCCCATGGGATAATATAACGTTTTGATTCTTTATGTTCTTGCTCTAAGTTTGTAGGATTCTTAATTTTGAAATGAAGAAAGATGATTAAAATTGCTGCAAGTATAAATAAGATAACTTGAGTATACACTCCAGCCCTAGCTAAAGCCATACCTGATAAACGTTTAAATATAGGCGTCTGTGCTAGAACTAAGGGTAAAAATTGTGCTAAAGCGTATATAAATAATGTTAGTATTGCCACCCAAATTCTTGCCATTTGAAACCTCCAGATTAAATATCAATAATTCTTATTTTATCGTAAAAAACTCAGATGTACAAAAGTAAGAGAATGTTTTTACTTGAAATATTGACCAAATTTGATTATTATAAAAATTAGGTTAGCACTCATTATATTAAAGTGCTAAATAGACCCTGCTAAGGAGGAACAATCATGCTTAAACCATTAGGAAACCGTGTGATTATCGAAAGAAAAGAACAAGAAGAAACAACTAAAAGTGGAATCGTTTTAACTGATAGCGCAAAAGAAAAATCTAACGAAGGTGTTGTAGTTGCGGTAGGCAGCGGACGTCTTCTTGATAATGGTGAGACAGTTGCTCCCGAAGTAAAAGAAGGTGATTCAGTAGTATTTCAAGAATACGCTGGATCAGAGATTAAACGTGGAGAAGAAACTTATTTAATTTTAAATGTAGAAGATATATTAGCAATTATAGAAAAGTAAAAATAACTATATAAAAATTGTCAAAAAAATGATTAATATTAATGGAGGTCGTATAGATGGCTAAAGATCTTAAATTTTCAGAAGATGCTCGACAAGCGATGTTACGTGGTGTGGATAAACTAGCAAACGCTGTTAAAGTAACAATTGGTCCTAAAGGTCGAAATGTTGTATTAGATAAAGAATATGTTGCACCTTTAATTACAAACGATGGTGTAACAATTGCCAAAGAAATTGAATTAGAAGATCCATATGAAAATATGGGTGCTAAATTAGTTCAAGAAGTAGCAAATAAAACAAATGAAATTGCTGGTGATGGTACTACAACTGCTACAGTATTAGCACAAGCAATGATTCAAGAAGGTTTGAAAAACGTAACAAGTGGTGCAAATCCAGTTGGTTTACGTGAAGGCATTGATAAAGCAGTCAGAGTAGCAGTTGAAGCATTACATGATATTTCTCAAAAAGTTGAAAATAAAAATGAAATCGCACAAGTAGGTGCAATTTCTGCTGCTGATGAAGAAATTGGTAAATATATTTCTGAAGCAATGGACAAAGTAGGTAATGACGGTGTTATTACAATTGAAGAATCTAATGGACTTGATACGGAACTAGAAGTTGTAGAAGGTATGCAATTTGATAGAGGTTATCAATCTCCATATATGGTAACAGATTCTGATAAAATGATTGCGGAATTAGAAAGACCATATATTTTAGTTACAGATAAGAAAATTTCATCATTCCAAGATATACTACCTTTATTAGAACAAGTTGTTCAATCAAGTCGACCAATCTTAATTGTGGCAGATGAAGTCGAAGGTGATGCATTAACAAATATTGTATTAAACCGCATGAGAGGTACTTTCACTGCTGTAGCTGTTAAAGCACCTGGCTTTGGTGATCGTCGTAAAGCAATGTTAGAAGATTTAGCAATATTGACTGGTGCAACAGTGATTACAGATGATTTAGGATTAGAATTAAAAGATGCTTCTATTGATATGTTAGGTACTGCAAATAAAGTAGAAGTAACAAAAGATAATACAACTGTTGTTGATGGTGATGGAGACGATAACAGTATTGATGCACGTGTAAGTCAAATCAAAGCACAAATTGAAGAAACTGATTCAGACTTTGATAGAGAAAAATTACAAGAACGTCTTGCTAAATTAGCTGGTGGCGTAGCAGTGATAAAAGTAGGTGCTGCTTCTGAAACAGAATTAAAAGAACGTAAATTACGTATTGAAGATGCGTTAAATTCTACACGCGCTGCAGTTGAAGAAGGTATTGTTGCAGGTGGCGGTACAGCATTAGTTAATATCTATAATAAAGTTGAAAAAATAGAAGCAGAAGGCGATGTTGCGACAGGTGTTAATATTGTACTTAAAGCTTTATCAGCACCAGTACGTCAAATTGCTGAAAATGCTGGATTAGAAGGTTCAGTTATTGTTGAAAGACTTAAACATGCTGATGCAGGTGTCGGATTCAATGCTGCTACAAACGAGTGGGTGAATATGCTTGAAGAAGGTATTGTAGATCCTACTAAGGTAACACGTTCAGCTTTACAACACGCTGCAAGTGTTGCTGCAATGTTCTTAACTACTGAAGCGGTAGTTGCAAATATCCCAGAGCCTGAAAGTAATGATAATGCTGCAATGGGCGGTATGCCAGGTATGATGTAAAAACGCCTATAAATGTTGATATATCAATGTTTTGTGTTTTTACTGGTCATAATTTAGTTATAGAAATTTAGGAAATATAATAAAAAGACTGATAAGTTCATTTTGAAGTGTGCTTTGTCAAATAGACAAGTAAATAATTAAAAGATATGGTTGGTTTTGTTTTATGCAAAATCAGCCATTTTTAATGTTAGTTTTTTATATTAAAAAAATGGACATATTCTTTAATTATTTGTTTAGCTTTACTGATATCTTTAAATATAATTTAAATATTTTTTACATAAAACTTGTCGAAATTTTACATCTTTTGATTTTCAACAATTTTATTTAATATACAAATTGAAAAAAAGAAAAAGATAATAAATAAAAATGCTAAATTTAATAATCAAAATAATAATATAGATTAATATAGTGATAAAAGAATTCTTGCTTTTTATATTTATGTTGTTATTTAATTTTCTGACGGTTTTGATTATAGAGTGAATCTGTACTGAAATATTGATTAGTTAATTCAAAATGATCCAGTTAAAGGTGATATGTGGGCTAAATAGTATGCAAATTTATTAAATGTTAATCCTAATATGAATATTGAACTAGCGTCTTCATTTGAACGTGGTGCTAGTAATGAAAAATTCAAAAAACAAGGTGGAACACTGATTTATACTACATGGAAAGATGGAATGAACCCTATTAAATACTATAGTGACTTAATAGGAAATAGAAAAGTATGAGTTTTATATTGGAGTCTAGGGCAAAAAATGATTGTCTTAGATTCTTTTTATATATTGGAGTGCTTATAAAAGTTTTTAAATATAAAAATTATATAATTTTTATGATATTTATTTTAAGTGTTTCGAAGTATAATGATATCAAAGATATAAATAAACATTGACTTTTAAAGGAGAATCAACAATGAGGATTAATATTTTACAACATACCCCTAATGAAGGTCCTGGAGTTATCAGAGATTGGGCTACCGAGCATCACCATGAATTATATATTTATCATCCTTATTTTAATGGCGGTATCATTCCCAATGTTAAAGAAACAGATTTACTTATTATTTTAGGAGGACCCATGAGTCCTAATAATGAGGATAAATGGATTTTTGAAGAAAGAGAATTAATTCGCAATTTAATACAGCAAAATAAGCCAATATTTGGTATATGTTTTGGCGCTCAACAAATTACTAAAGCACTAGGATATACTGTAGGAAAATCTCCAGTAAAAGAAGTCGGTTGGAATAAAGTTTATCTTGAGTCATCCATCATTCCTAATATTCCAAAAGAATTGATGGCATTACATTGGCATGAAGAAACATTTTATATACCTAAAAATGCACAATTATTATTTTCAAGTCAATATTTAAAAAATCAAGGATTTATTTTGAATAATATTATTATTGGATTACAATTTCATTTTGAACCAGATGCTCATGATATAAAAGAGATTGTCATGAATGATGCTTCATACGCGGTTGATTCCGTATTAAATCAAACGTCAGAACAGATTCTTAACCAAGAAGTACCAAAAGAGAATAAAGAAGTAATGTTTAAATTATTAGATTTTATTACAAGTCATTAAAAAATAGCGAGAGCCTTCCTGGTTAGGTCTCTCGCTATTATACTTTTATGTTATTTTAAGTCATCAATTGCTTTAGCAATAGAATCAAAAACATGTGGAATATCGTTTTTTTCAACACAACTAAAAGCAATACGAATATCTGTATCATTAAGTGCAATAATACCAATTGAGTATTTATCGATTAAATGAACACGAAGTTCTTCAGGGTTAACACCGATTACTTTAAGTGCCATAAAGTATCCAGAGTTAAAATCATATGCTTGCCAATGTTGTTTATATTTTTCATCATAAACTACTTCTTTTGTTACTTCATAACGCTCTTGTAGTGTTTTTACATTAGCTTGTATTTCTTTATCAAATTGTTCATGGTTCTCTAGTATATATTTAATTGCACTTTGAGAAGGCATTGCTCCACTTGAAATATTACTTCTAATTAATCCTTTAACTTTAGCCTCTAATACGTCTTTAGCTTTTTGATTATTTAATCCAAATGTAAGGAAGCCAACACGTAAACCCCAAGCAAAAAATTCTTTAGTTGCACCGTCAAGGCGTATCGGTAGAATGTTTTTTGAATCTAATTGAGTAATTGCAGTAAAATTAGATTGTGTATAGACATCTTCATAAAATAAACCATAGTATGCATCATCTACGACTGTAATCACCTTAGTTCCTTTTTCTGCTAAGCGTTCAATTGCTGAGACAATTGTATGAACTTCTTCTTGAGTAGGTGTATAGCCTGTTGGATTATTAGGATAATTTAAGATAATAATTGCTTTATCTTGTTTAAAATTATCTAAAGTAGATACAAGTGAATTTGTTGTATAATGTCCATCTTGATCGAAAATAGCATAAGTTTCAATATTTGCATTATGTCTTGTATTAAAAATAAGTTTATAGTTTCCCCAGTTATGTGTTGGTAATAAAATTGTATCTTCATCATTTACAAATAAGTCAGCAACTAAAGATAAACCATGTGTTAATGCATTCGTCACGATTGGACGGCTTATAGATGAAGCTTTTAAACTAGGATTTTCTTTTAACATTTTTTGTTGCCATAAATCTCTTAAAGTTTCAATTCCTTGTGGCGGAGCATATGGGAAAATCTCATCCGGAGAAAGATGATTGTAGACATCAAATAATGTGTCTGCATACATTTTTCCTTTATCATTAGTTGCCATACCAATTGTTGCATTGTATTTTGTTGATTTGGCTTCTGCAGACTGAGACAGAATACCTTTGGGATAAAACATAGATTGACCTAATCTCGATAACATGCTTAATATTTCAGGACTGTCATCGACTAGTTGATCGTTTAAATGTTGTGCTAAAGGATGCATTTTCATAACCTCGCTTTAAATTGTTATTCACATTATATATTATCTTGAATTAAACAAAATATAAAGTTTTCTAATAAAAAATAAATCAGAGAAGTGTTTTATTCACAAACGGAACATATGTTCTGTTTGTGTGTTAAAATATATATAGGTCATCATGAGATATGACACTTTACTTTGTGGAGGTGTAGTGTAATGTCGTGGTTATTAGAAGGTTTAGTCACACTTATAACAGGGAGTATGCTTATTATATTTCGAGTTTGGTTAGAAACTAAGTGGAAAAATAAATAAGATGGCCTTACACAAAAACCCCTTAACTTGATGTGGCAAGTTAAGGGGTGTGTAATGTAATTTGTGGATATAACACTATCTTAACATAGAGCATATACAATTCAATTTTAATTAAATAAATGATTAATGCATATAAAATAAAAAATTTGATATAATTATCATAATGAGGTGACTAAAAATGATGAAACACCTAACAAAAATTTTTGTAGGTTTAGCTATTGTTTTGTTTGTCATTGGATATTATCTACAAGCCACTGGACATGAAAGTCAAGGTATAAAGTTATTATTGGCTGCCATTATGTTTATGATATGTGCATTTATTAATCGTAGCAATGACAGACGTAAAAATAAAAAGTAACATATGAAAACTATGATGCAATTACCACTGTAATACTGTATCATAGTTTTTTTGTTTAACTATGTTTATAGTGTATATACAACTTATGTCTTAAGAATACTGATTTTATCTTATTTTTATTATTTCACTTTACAAATCTGTATATACTGTATATATTATTTATATACAGTTGAAAAGGGGGACATAAATGAAAGTTATTCTAAAAAACACCAGTGAACAGCCCATTTATGAACAAATTAAACAACAAATTAAAGAAAATATATTAAAAGGTTACGTTGAAGCTGGAAGTCACTTACCATCTATGAGAGAACTAGCGAAAGATTTGCAAGTCAGTTTAATTACAACAAAGCGTGCCTATGAAGATTTAGAAAAAGAAGGATTTGTCACAACAATAAGAGGTAAAGGAACATTCGTAAAAGAACAAGACAGTTCAATTTTAAAAGAAAAACAATTTTTTGTAATTGAACATCTTGCACGTTCCATGGTAAAAGAAGCAAAAACAATTGGTATGCCTCTAAAAGAATTAAATGAAGTTTTAGCTTTAATTTACGAGGAGGAAGATGAATGAAAGCGATTGAAGTTAAGCACGTAAGTTATAATACTAAAACTTTCCAAATCAAAGATCTTTCATTCAGTATTCCTCAAGGATTTGTTACGGGCTTTATTGGAAGTAATGGTGCTGGCAAGACAACAATGATTCGATTAATGATGGATTTGCTTGAACCTAATACTGGAGAAATTAAAATCTTAGGACGACAAATGAAAGAGTCGGCAAAATGGATCAAAAATAAAATTGGTTTTGTTTACTCAGAAATGTATTTCAACCAACAATGGAATATAAAAAAACTAGAAAATATGATTTCTCCTTTCTATTCTAAGTGGGATAGTCATATATTCCATCAGTATTTAGAGCGATTCAATATACCAAGTCATCTTAAAATTAAGCATTTCTCTAGTGGAATGAAAATGAAGTTATCTTTAGCCATTGCTTTAAGTCACCACGCTGAGTTATTTATATTGGATGAACCAACAGCAGGTTTAGATCCAATTGTAAGAAATGAAGTTCTAGAAATATTGCAGCAAGAATTAATAGATGAAAATAAAACGGTTTTTATTTCGACTCATATTATTTCAGACTTAGAAAAAATAGCAGACTATCTTGTATATATAAAAACAGGCAATCTTGTACTTGAAGGCTATTGTGATGATATAAAAGAGAAATATTTTATCGTAAAAGGTGATAACAAAGATTTAGATGATGAATTAAATCAACTCCTTTTATATAAAGAAGAAAAGCATACAGGTTATGTTGGTTTTACAAAACATGGTCAAGCATTTAAGGAACTATTTGGAAAACAAGTTGAAATAAAACATCCAACGATTGAAGAATTAATGATTTACCTTGAGAAAATGAAAGAAACTAATGATGTTGAAACTCAAAATAGAAATGGGTTGATGGCATGAAGCAACTAATAATAAGAAATTTTAAGTTAAGACGTTGGACACTTATCATTTATTTAGTGCTTATTGTTATTAATCCTATTTATACTCTATTTTTTTCAAAAACAAGCTATGGTTTCGTTGTATATACTCCACTTGCCATTACATTAATGATTATAAGCATTTTAGATTCAGGACAATTATTTAGAGTACATAGACGGTTAGGTGGAAAAGAGGCGTATCTTTTTTATGAAAGTTTACCAATAACTAAGAAAGAATTGCTTAATGCAAATTATCTGACATGTATTATATTAACGATTTTAGGAACATTGATTATTGGATTATATAATTTTCAATCAACAAATATTCAGGTAAATGAGTTGCGTTATTCAACAGCACTTTCATTTTTAAGTGTAAATTTATTTAGCATTCCTATTGCCTTTAGTAAAAGTACAGAAAGAAAAAGAGAATATATTTCTTACACTGTTTATATTATTTTAATGGTACTTGCTATACCGATGGCAATTGCATTTATCTTTTTGACTATTAATTTATTTATCTTTCATAATGCACTTGATCCAAATGTATTTAATAAATATTTAAGTATTGGATTAGTTATTATAAGTGTGATTTGGCTAGTTATAAATT
This sequence comes from Staphylococcus sp. HMSC034C12, assembly GCF_001835895.1. Lineage (NCBI taxonomy): Bacteria > Bacillati > Bacillota > Bacilli > Caryophanales > Staphylococcaceae > Staphylococcus > Staphylococcus sp. HMSC034C12. The sequence continues at coordinate 36,614 of NZ_KV826330.1, forward strand.
ATTTTATTCAAATAGCACGTATTAATCGTCGCTAGAAAAAAGGAGGACTTTTATGAAATTAGAAAATATTACTAAAACATACGGTAATCATAATGTTTTAGACAATATAGATTTTGATTTTGGAGATAGCAAAATTGTAGGACTCATTGGTAAAAACGGTGTAGGTAAAACTACACTGATGAAAGTGATGAATGGAAATATTATTAATTACAAAGGTAAAGTTAATTTAAAAGATGATGAAAATATTGGCTATCTCATTGAACATCCAAAACTTTATGATAATAAAACGGGGCTTTATAATTTAAGACTCTTTGCTCAGGTGCTTGGTCAAGGATTTGATAAAGCATATTCAGATAAAATTATAGATGCTTTTGGTATGCGTCCCTATATTAAGAAAAAAGTTAAAAAATATTCAATGGGTATGAAACAAAAATTAGCGATTGCTGTATCATTAATGAATAAACCAAAATATCTTATTTTGGATGAACCGACCAATGGCATGGATCCAGATGGCTCAATCGATGTTCTAGAAACGATACAATCTTTAGTAAATGAATTAAATATGAAGATTCTTATTTCAAGTCATAAATTAGAAGACATCGAATTAATTTGTGATAGAGCTGTCTTTTTAAGAGATGGACATTTCGTTCAAGATGTCAATATGAAAGATGGTAGTTCAGAAGAAAGTACTTCTATTACGTTGGACAATGATGATTTTGATCAAGCGCTAAATTATTTACAAGAACATTTTAATGTTATTCATTCTTATAAACAAAATGGAGAAATTCTTATTAAAGCAGAACGAGATTATCGAACATTGCTTAAAGCGCTCGCACATATTAATGTGTATCCTAAATATATTGAAACACGTAAAAATTCGCTTCGAGATACGTACTTTAATATTAATCAAAGAGGTGACCATTAGATGAAGAGTTTACAATTAGTTAAATATGATATATTAAGTTTTTTTAAAAGTTATTTAACATATATCGCGCTTATATGTATCTGGGGTATCATCACAGCAATGACTGTACTATTAGCAAAAAATAATGATAAAGTCGATTATTCAATGATATTACCAATGGCAAATTGGATGTTTCTATTCTTTGGTTTACTCGTTGTTATTAAAACAATTACACGTGACTACTCTCAAGGAACGATTCAACTTTATATGAATAAAGTGAAAAATAGAGTAGGTTATGTGATAGCGAAAACGATTTCGATTATTATTTTTTCGTTCATATTTACACTTATCACGTATGTTACACTTTTAGTTATTCAGACTTTTACAGATGGTAAAAATTTAAATGGAGATAAATTCCTAACGAATATTTGGTTCTATCTTATCTTCTTACTATTTTTTGGACTATTATTATTCTTAATTACTTTAATTGTCCAAAAACCAGCAGTCATTTTTACATTAGGTATCTTTTTAGTGTTTATCGTACCATTTTTACAACCATTTTTAGGTTTAATCCCTGAATGGGGTGATAATATTCAAAAATCACTCAAATATATACCTTTTAGTTACTTAACAGAAAAATCATCATCAGGTAGTATTAAATTTACGAATTGGCAATGGTTCATTTCTATTGCATCTATTGTTATTTTATTTATCGCTGATGTACTTTATGCTGCTAAACGAGACATTTAAATTAATAACTTTTTAATAAAACTGGCGACGATACGTTCAATTTTTGTCGCCAGTTTTATTTGCATTGAAAGGTACTTTAATATTTTTTGAATATAATCATAGTTATGATATATTAAAAAAAATAAGTATATAAGTGGTGGTCCTATTGCATATTCAAAATAGATGGGTTATCTCAATTTTATTTATTGTCATTTCTTTATTAGTTGTACTAGGATTGACAATTTATAAAAATGAAAAAACGGTTGATTTAAGTGATGTAGAAATTAATCATTTAAAGCTTAATGAAACGTTTGATAACTCAGAATATAGTTTAAATAAGCATGTGAAATTAGATAGGTATGTTTTTTATAATCATAATAAATATAAAAATTTAACAATAAAAGTCAAGAAAAAACATCACAAAATTAAAGGAATTATCTTAGTTAAAGATACTTTTGTTAACACAAATTTTGATGTTCATATAGGTGACCCAATCGATGCTGTTATAGATAATCTAGGTTATAACTATGACAAAGATAAGGTAGGTAAAGGTTATGATGCTTTAGTGTATCTTGATAAAGATCATCACATGAAATTATCAATTTTATATAAAGATAATATTGTTAAGCGAATTGAATTCTTTAGTCGTTGATAGTTAATAAAAATAAATTTATGTTTTAAGAAAGTATGTGAAAGAGAAATGGATAAAATTACTTTTTTGAATGAACTGGAAACGGAACTTGATGATTTACCACGTAAAGAAAAAGATAAAGTAATGAATGAATATGAAGATATCTTTTATAATCAAGAAACAAAAGGCAAGACAGATGCTCAAATATTAGATGATTTGAAAAATCCTTATACTATTGGAAAAGAAATAAAAGCTAAAGAAGCAATTTCACATGCTAAAGTTACACCTAACTTTCGTAATATTGTAAAAGCTATTATGGCATCATTAAGTTTGGGCGTTATTTCTTTCTTCTTAATTGTTATCCCAATTATAATATTCTTAATATTTCTAGCCTTTGTTTTCGTCATTTCAATTGTGCTTATTTGTTTACCTATCTTATTAATTATTATTAGTATTCTTAAAGGTACTCCTGACTCTTTAAGTAATTTTCTTTATAGTATTTCTTATGCTGGTATAGGTATATTAGTGTTCGTTGCAATAATAAAAATTGTTCAGAATTTATATAAACTTGTTTTAAAATATTTATCATGGTATATAAAAATAATTAAAGGAAGAATCCAGTGATGAAAAAATTAACAATAAGTGGATTAGTTATATTTGTTGTTTTTTTTCTAGCAGCCACGTTAGTATGGTTTGTTCATGATAAAGATATCTATAAACGACTGAAATATAATGAAACGTTTCATCAATCATCTATCTCTAAATTGAATATAGATAGTTATAGTTCTGATATCACTATTACTCAAGGTTCTTCATTTAGAGTGAAATATTATGGGGACAATAGTATAAAAGTGAACACTCAAAAAGACAGCTTAAATGTAAAAGAATCACGTTCTTCTAAAAGAGGATATAGCTTTAATTTAAACCCTTTTAAAAGAAGCAAGTTCAACATACATATAACCATTCCACCTGATAAATTAAAACAATTAAATATTGATGCTAAATTAGGAAAATTAAATATTAATAACATAGATATCAAAAAAGCTAGAATTAGAAAAGACGGAGAAAATTTAAATATCAAAGAAGCTAAACTTGATCGTATTGATTATTATAGTGATCATGGCACAATTAATATAAAAAATAGTGATATAAAAAATAGTCAATTTAAAGTAATAAATTCTAATATTGTGGTTAATCATTGTACCTTGAAAAATGGATTGTTCATTACAAATGAAGGAAAGCTTGACTTTAAAAACATGCCAAGTCAAATTGATATGAAGAGCTCAAGTAAAAAAGGTGATATAAACATTGATTATAAAACCAAGCCTAAAGACACCTTGTTAAAACTACATCCAGGAATGGGTGACAATAACATTAAGAATCCTTATTTTAAAGATAGCAAAGTAGGTAATAGTTATAATATTATAGAGTGTTATAACGTTAAAGGTGATATAAATATTAAATAGGATGAAAAAGATTAGACAAAACGTTGATTAATTAAATTTTAAAACGTTTATCTAATCTTTTTTTATTAATACGTAGCAAATGTTAAATCAGTATCTAGCTTTCCAGTAAATTCTATTAAATCAAGTTCATGACCCTCTAACCATGATTGAAAGTCGATAGATAGAGGGGGTCTATTCTCACCTAATGTCATCCAAGCTTTTAAATGCTTAGGTTCATACATTGATGTATGAATCGTTCCTGACCAACTTTTAAATAACTTACTATAAATATTATATTTAGGATCATTAAAAAGTTTAAACGCAGTATATTTATCTATATCTTCTGAAGTTTGACTAATTGTGCGAGCAAGACGTTCTTTAGATTCTTTGGTATAGTTACGATTTTCATGTGTTAATATTTCAAAGTGATTAGTACAAACTTTATCATATCTAACATCAAATGAGCGTGGCGTAATTTCAACAATTGCATGATTTAAATGCTTATCCATTAAAATATAACTAAATGAACTTCTATGGGGTAACTCTTTTAGAAATTGAATTGCTTCTTTTACATCTTTACAATATTCTAAGACAAGTCGTCCTACCATATAACATACAAATCCATTTGCAGGATGCTTACGGTGCATAAAATTATATCCCATCACAAGACCTGCTTCATTCATACCATCCATACGACCAGTTACTCTAGAGGTTGGTCCTATTTGCGCGAGTCCACCATCATTTGGTTGATAAAGAAGATATCTGCCATCATATGTAGCAGGATGATAGTCATAATTACGAACCATATAATCTTTACCTTGAAAAACTGTACATCCACTTTCATTTAAATCAGTAAAACGATAGTGACCGAAATTTAAAATCATTTGTTTAGTCGGTAAATTTAATATCTCTTGCATTCCTAATAATTCTTCCCAGATTTCTGGTGCATACGTTTGGAAAATGCTATATGTTTCATTAACATCAATGTCAAAACGAGGTATACGCTTCTTCCATTCACGTTCTCTATTGTCTAGTAAGGGCGTCTGTTTTAACCACTGAGCAGTTTTGATACCTAAATCAAAATGTGATCCGCGAAAGGTCATAATATCTGACTTAACTTCTTGCATGAAAAATCCTCCTATCATTTGTTTTATTATTTATATTGAACAATAATTTATATTAAATTTAAAGTCTTATAATGTTTATTTATATATGATAGTAATTCACTGTGTAAATAAGACAAATGTCATTCATTATAAATAAAGAAAAATATTTGATTTTTTAAAAATCTTTAATTTTAGGTTTGAAATAATATATAAAAAGGTATGTATTTAATCATAACGTTAACTATGTTAAAATGATTTAATGTAAACGTATTTATTTTAAGTACAGGGGTGAAACATAAATGTGGGATTTCATTAAAGGTTTATTTAAATTCTTATTAAGCTTTACAGCTATTACAACACTAGTTGTTGGTGTAGTAGTAGTAGTATTTGGCTTTATTTTCAAAAAAGACTTTGAAGATATCGAAAGAAAAACAAAAGAAATCGTATCTGATATTGAAAGCAATAATGCTTAATGCAACGATGTACCATATACCAGTAATTTCATTTGAAGTTACTGGTTTTTTTTATTACTCTTAAATAAATACAATTGGCTAGTATAAATGTTAATAATATTGAATATAATGGAGGTATTAAAATGACAACCAAAGGTTATGTGGGGTCTTATACAAAAAAAGAAGGTAAGGGTATTTATATATTCGAACTTAATGAAGATAATGGAGAAATACAATCAGTAGATACAGGATATGATATCGAAGCATCGACTTATCTTGCTCAAACTGAACAATTTTTGTATGCAATTACTAAAGAGAATGAAGCATGTGGTGTGGCTGCATTTAAAAAAGACGAGAATGGACAGCTTACACTCATTAATAAATGTTTAGCTTCAGAGAATGGAACAGGGTGTTATATTTCTGTTTCTAGTGATCATAACTTCTTATTCGAAGCGGTTTATACTGCTGGAATAGCACGTATATATCAACTTAATCCAGAGACAGGCGAAGTGGTAAAATTAATTGAAGAGTTAGAACATAGTTATCCAACTGGAACACATGAGCGTCAAGATCATAATCATATTCATTTTATTAGAGAAACCCCTGACCATAAATATGTAGCTGTGACTGATTTAGGTGCAGATAAAATTGTAACATATACATTCGGAGTTGAAGGGTTTAAAGAACATGCAGTATCAAAATTCCATGCTGAAGATGGACCGCGTCATATTGAATTCCATAATAATGGGACATACGCGTATGTTGTTCATGAGTTATCTAATAGAGTAAGCGTTGTACAATATCATGATGGAAAATTTGAAGAAATTGAACGTCATTTAACGATTCCTGAAGATTTCACTGGAGAAACTAAATTAGCAGCTGTGAGACTATCTCATGATGAACAAAATTTATATATTAGTAATCGTGGACATGATAGTATAGCGATATTTACAGTAGTTGATGATGGAAAAGGAATTAACCCAGTTGAAATAGTAAAAAGCGGGGGAGAATTTCCAAGAGATTTTAATATTACTGAGTCAGATGAATACCTTGTATGTGCACATCAAGAAGGAAATTACGCGTTAACAGTATTTAGACGTGATACAAATAGTGGTATGTTGATTGCTACTGACAATCAGTATACCGCACCTGAAGGTGTATTTGTTGATTTCTTGAATTCATTGTTATAGATAAAAAATATCCCTATAATGTAAACACTTGTAAAGTGAGCCATTATAGGGATTTTTTTATAAGTTTTTGAAAAATGTTCTAATATATTTGAATTTACCTTTATAAGGGGGATAGATAATACTCGAATCTAGTCGAGTAGATTTAAAAATATATGATTTCATATGACTAAATGTATCAAATGAATATTTGCCATGATATTCGCCAATTCCTGAAGCACCTACGCCACCAAAAGGTAAATTTGGGTTAGCTAAATGCATTAAAGTGTCATTGATTGCACCGCCACCAAATGACAATTCTTCTAGCACACAGTTCGTTGTATTTTCATCTTCACTAAATAAATATAAGCTTAGAGGTTTAGATTTGCTTTGAATAATATCTATCGCTTCATTAAAATCATCGTAGACGATGATGGGTAATAATGGACCAAAAATTTCTTCTTCCATAATTTTAGATTGTGGGGTAATGCCGTCTAAAATTGTAGGTTCGATATATTGTTCATTTTCATCCGTATGCCCACCAAAAATCACTTCATTACGATGTATTGCTAATAATTCAGAAAGTCGATTGAAATGTTTTGTATTAACAATACGTCCAAAATCAGGGCTATTTTGAATATTTTTGCCATAGAATTCTTCAATAGATTGTTTAAATGCTTGAATTAATTCATTTTTAACTTTTCTATTCACTAAAATATAATCTGGTGCTACACAAGTTTGACCAGCATTGGTGAATTTACCGAAGCTAATGCGATCACTTGCTACTTTAATATTAGCAGTTTCATCTACAATCACTGGTGATTTACCACCAAGTTCAAGTGTGACAGGAACTAAATTTTTACTTGCTGCTTCGTAAACAATTCGACCTACATTTTCGCTACCAGTAAAGAATATATAATCAAATGGAAGATTGATTAATGTTTGAGTTTCTTCAACGCCACCTTCAACGACAGCTACAAAATCGCTTGTAAATACATCCTCAATCACTTTTCGCACTACTTGTGCAACATGAGGAGTAAGTTCAGAAGGTTTAATGATGGCGTTATTACCAGCTGCTATAGCACCAATAAGAGGTTCGAATAAAAGTTGTACAGGATAATTAAAGGGACCGATAATTAATATTGTCCCATAAGGCTCAGGCTTAATATAACTCTTTGATGGAAACATAAATAGGGGTGTATCTACTTGCTTAGTTTTAGCCCAGTTTTTTAATTCTTTACGAGCTGTTTTTATACTTTTTAAAAGTATACCAATTTCAGTAGCATACGCTTCTACTGAACCTTTCCCTAAGTCTATTTTTAACGACTCTAATAATTCTGTTTCATGGTCTTTAATACTTTTACTTAATAGTTTTAATTGTTGTTTACGAAATTTGATATCTTTAGTTTGATGTGTTTTAAAAAACTGTTTACTTTCTTGAAATTGTTTTTCTATTAAATTCAATTGTAGTACCTCCTGTACAGTCAATCCCAATACCGTTATAGGTGTGATTGACTATATAATTTTAGTTAAATGTATCCAAGGTTAAAACATTTGAATGAATGATTAAAATAAATTAAAAAAAGGCTGAGAGTTAAGTAACCTACTATCTCAGCCTTATTATATATGAATTAAAATATGAATTATTTAGTTAAAATTTCAGTGATTTGAGGTACAACTTGTTTTTTACGAGAAACTACACCTGATAAGAAAGCCATACCATCATCTAATTGAACATTGAAGGCTTGACCAACTTTATCCTTTTCAGCTCCGACAACTAAAATTTTAGAATCACTGTTAATAATATCAGTGACAACTAATACAAATAAATCATATTTTTCGTTTGCACTTGTTTCTAACATTGCTTTTTCCAATTCATCTTTACGATTTAAGACTTCATCAATATCTACAGTATTGACTTGAGCAATACGAGTAACATAATCTCCCATATTAAATGATTTAGCATCCATATTTAATAACTCTTCAGCAGATTTATCAGTTGTTGAAGCACCTGCTTTCAACATTTCTAAACCATATTCATCTAAATCGACATTAGCAATGTCTTTTAATGCTTTAGCAGCATTTACATCTTCTTCAGTACATGTTGGAGATTTAAATAATAAACTATCTGAAATAATAGCTGAAATCATTAATCCAGCAATTTCAGGTTTAATCTTAAAGTTACGTTCTTTATACATTTTATAAAGAATTGTAGCAGTACAACCTACAGGTTCTGCACGATAGTATAAAGGACCTGCTGTTTCAAAGTTCGCAATTCTATGATGATCTACGACATTCACAATATTCGCTTTAGCAATAGTTTCAGCACTTTGTTGGAATTCATTGTGGTCAACTAAGATAACGTCTTGACCTTCTAAATCATCATTTAATAAAGTTGGTGCATCAACTTTAAAATGATCTAATGCATATTTTGTTTCAGCACTCACTTCACCTAAGCGATAAGGAGTTGCTTCAGAATTTCCAGTTTGTTGTTCAAAATCAGCCATGATAATAGCTGAAGATATTGCATCTGTATCCGGATTTTGATGTCCAAAAATATAAGTTTTTGCCATTGATTTATTCACCCTTAATTTTTAAATTTATCCTTATTTTAGCATGTTTTAATTGATAACTTCTACCTTTGCACCTAATGAGTTTTTAAAATGAGCTAAAGCGAACTGATGACCCTCTTCATTAAATGAGGCAACACCTTGTTCAGGGATAATAATATGATAGCCTAAATTATAAGCAGAAATTGCTGTATGGAGTACACATATATCAGTACATACACCTACAATTTCAACAGTATCAATATGTCTTTCTCTTAATAAACTATCTAAAGCAGTACCATAAAAAGAATCATAACGTCGCTTATCTAAATAATGTACAGTATCTTCATTTTTATATTTATCAAAAAATGATTTTACCTTACCATATAATTGACGACCTGAAGTGCCTTCAATGTTATGTGGTGGGAATAATTTAGTTTCAGGATGATACGGGTCTTCTTCAAAATGTAAATCCATCATGAAAAAGATATTATCATGTTGATGTTGATATTGATTGAGTCTTTCTACAATAAACTGTTCAATATCTTGGCCTGGTTTACCACAAGTTAATCGACCGTCATCAGCGATAAAATCATAAGAATAATCTACAACAATCAATGCTTTGTTAGTCATAATAAACATCCCTTTCTTAATAAATGTTTGAATACCTTAAAAAATGTATAATATTAAATTATAAATATAGTATAGCTATACACCATTATGGTTACAAATATATTTAATAACAACATAAGATAGGGGATAAAAAATATTGATCAATGCACAGGATTTTGGTTTAAAAGGAAAACATAAACGAAGAGATACTAAAGCTATACAAAAAGCACTTAATGCCGCAAGATACGGAGAACATACAGTTTATATACCATCTGGGACTTATTATATTAGTAAAGCATTAGTGATATATGATCATACCACTTTAATATTAGAAGATGATACCATCTTGCAGCGTCACTCGAGAGATGCATTGTTAAAAAATGGTAAAAAATTTGGTTTCTATCATGGATATCAAGGAAATGGGCATATTAAAATAAAAGGTGGTATATTTGATATGAACGGTTCAAAGTACCCCTACAATAATACCGCAATGTCTATAGGTCATGCTGAAGATATCGAGTTAATAGATATTACAGTACTTGATGTTGTAGGTGGACATGCACTAGATGCTTGTGGAATCAATGGTTTATATATTAAGAACTGTAAGTTTAAAGGCTTTTTTGATGTAAATGGTGATCGCTCATTTTCTGAAGCAATTCAATTAGACATTCAAGTGCCTGGGTCATTTCCTAAATTTGGTACGACTGATGGCACGATTACCAAAAATGTTGTCATTGAAGATTGCTATTTTGGAAATTCAAACCAACCTAAAATGCAAGCTTGGAATAGAGCGATAGGCTCTCATGCCAGTCGTTATAATCGCTTTTACGAAAATATTCATATAAGGAATAATGTGTTTAACGGAATGAATGAATATGCATTAACTCCGTTAAAATCAAAGACAATGTTTATCTCAAATAATACCTTTATAAATTGTAATGGTGGTATTCGTTTTCTTGGAGTTAAAGATGGAAAAAATGCGGCTGATGTTTCTACAGGACAAGTTCAAAAGACTCAAGCTGGAGATAATTTGACTGTAACCGGTAATCATTTCGAAGGAGAAATGAAAAGAGATGCTATACACGTGAGAAGTTATAATAATGTAAAACATACTAATGTTTTTATTGCAGGTAATTCGTTTAATCATTCGACACAAAGATTACATTTAGAAGATATTTCTAATTTGACATTTAATCAAAATGATAAAGTTAAAGTTAAAAAAATTAATATTGATTAGTATTTAATTTAAAAAGGTATAATTATAGATGAAAAATAAATGATACGCGCTTTATTATGATATATAATAAAGCGTTTTCTTTTGTGTTATAATATCATTATATATTTTCAAAAAAGTCAGATTTTCTATGGGGTTTGTTTGCAACATAATAGGTATCAAATCGACTATATTGATATGATGCCATATTTTAAAAAATAGAATATATTGAGTTAAGTTTCTAATTTTAAAGGGGGAATTAGATGACTAAGCAATCAGGTTTTCGAAGAAATGCACAATACTTAACATTTTTTCTAAAAAAGATCATACAAATCAATCTTATTCTATGGGGCAATTATTGGGGCTCAATTTAGGACCGTTATTGTTTGTTCTTATCTTATCATTCTTTCATCCAGTAGAACTTCCTTTCAAAGGGGTATATGTTTTAGGAATTACGGTGTGGATAGCTATTTGGTGGATTACAGAAGCGATACCAATTGCTGCAACGAGTTTTTTACCACTCATACTTTTGCCTTTAGGACATGTACTTTCGCCTGAACAAGTCTCTTCTGAATATGGTAATGATATTATCTTTTTATTTTTAGGTGGTTTTATTCTTGCAATTGTTATGGAAAGGTGGAATTTACATACACGTGTAGCTTTAACTATTATTAGATATATTGGGGCAAGCACGAGTAAAATATTATTAGGATTCATGATTGCTACAGGATTCCTATCAATGTTTGTATCAAATACAGCGGCTGTTATGATAATGATACCTATTGGTTTAGCAATTATTAAAGAAGCGAATGAGTTGAAAGATGATGACGTTAAATCAGATAGTATTTCGAAATTTGAAAAATCACTTGTTTTAGCAATTGGTTATTCTGGGACCATCGGAGGATTAGGTACACTTATTGGAACACCGCCACTCATTATACTAAAAGGACAATTTGAACAACATTTTGGACAAGAAATTAGCTTTGCTAAATGGATGATTGTTGGTATTCCTACAGTCATTATTTTAATAGCACTAGCATGGGCTTATTTAAGATTTATCGCATTTAGACATGATCTGAAGTATTTACCGGGTGGTCAAACATTGATTGAAGATAAACTCAATCGTCTTGGTAAAATGTCTTATGAAGAAAAAGTAGTTCAAGCTATTTTTATTCTTGCCAGCTTACTATGGATAACAAGAGAATTTATTTTAAAAAATTTTTCAATAACATCTGAAGTTGCAGACGGTACAATTGCAATATTTATTTCTATTTTACTTTTTATATTTCCGGCTAAAAGTAAAGAAAAGCATAAGCGAATTATTGATTGGGAAGTGGCAAAAGAATTACCATGGGGTGTACTTATATTATTTGGTGGAGGCTTAGCTTTAGCAAAAGGAATTTCAGAAAGTGGTTTAGCAAAATGGCTAGGTGAGCAACTGAAAATGTTAGATGGGGTGCATCCACTAGTAATCGTTATTGTCATTACAATATTTGTGTTATTTTTAACAGAAGTGACTTCGAATACAGCAACTGCTACAATGATTTTACCTATTCTTGCTGCGCTATCTGTAGCAGTAGGTGTACATCCATTGTTATTAATGGTACCTGCAGCTATGGCATCAAACTGTGCTTACATGTTACCAGTAGGAACACCCCCAAATGCTATTATATTTGGATCAGGTAAGTTGAGTATTAAAGAAATGGCTAAAGTAGGATTTTGGGTTAATTTAATTTCTGCAGTGATTATTATAGTAGTTGTTTATTTCTTAATGCCACATATTTTAGGATTTGATATTTCTGACACATTAAATTTAAAATAAAATTAAATATCTTGAAATCATATATTCATTATGTATGTTTTATCTTAATACTTTAAATAAATACATAAAAAGAGCCTGGGACATCATGAGTTCATGAGTGATCCTAGGCATTTTTAATATGATGCGGTTAGATTTTCAGAATGAGAGGATAACTTCAACACAAATATTGTCCACTCTATTTTATTGACGATGAAAAGCGCCAATAATTTTTACTGAAAAATCTAATGTTTCTAATATCGAGATAACTTTATTCAAATTATCTGATAGACCGGTATCTGCTTGTACAAAGAAACGATACATACCCAGTTGAGTTTTCAGTGGTCTTGATTCAATCCATGATAAATTAATATCAAATAATGCAAATGTAGTCAGTATACTTGCCAGTAATCCAGCTTTGTCATACTTAGGGGTAATTAATAGCATTGTGTTATTCGTTTTAGACTCAAAGTTATTATCATTTTTTATGACTAAAAAACGTGTAACATTATGCGGATAATCTTGAATATTACTCTCTATAGCAGTATATCCGTACATTTCACCACTACCCACAGGAACAATGGCAGCTACATCTGAGGAAATTTTTTCTAATCCTTGAATCGTACTGTCAACATAATCGTAAGAAAATTGATGTTTTTGAATGTATTGGCTTGTTTGACTGATGGCTGGTGCGATAGAGTATACCTTTTTTATATTTTCTACCTTTGAATCACTTGTCGCATATAAACCAAAATTAATATCTAAATGTATTTCCCCATGTGCAAAAACATGTTGTTGAGCCAGTGCATCTGCCACAATGTTTATAGTTCCTTCAATTGAATTTTCTATTGGTACAATTGCTACAGATTGAGCGTCACTATTTACTGCCTTAATGACTTCGTATAAATTAGACTTTGGTATGAAATTAAAGTTATCTTTTGAAAAATATTTTTTAGCAGCTAAATATGAAAATGTACCTTCGGGACCTAAATAATATAAATGCATGATGAATTGTCACCTCATGAATCTTGTACACTAGTGGAATGGACATTTCATCGGTATCGCTTTTTTATAATGGAAATTAGGATCTTTAATAATATTTTTGTATCCATGATGATAATTAGCAGTTAACGTTGGCGATAACGGTGGGGCTAACCATGACCATTTTCCAGTAACATCACGATGATGCTGTTCCTCTTTTTCTTCAAATAATTCAAATTGTTTAGCAGCAGTTAAGTGGTCAACAATAGAAACACCCTGTGATTTAAAAGAGTGATAAACTGCATAATTTAATTCTACTAATGTACGATCTTTATTAAATGAATTATTTTTAAGTGTACCAAATTCAAATGTTTCTGCAACTTTTTCAAGCAAATTATAGCGGTAAGTATCAGTAAAATTACGAACTGCAATTTCAGTGACCATGTACCAACCATTAAAAGGAGCAGTTGGATATGTAATTCCACCTATTTTCAAATCCATATTAGAAATAATAGGAACACCATACCATTTTAAATGTAAATCTTTCAGCTTTGGAAATTGATCATGTTCTATATCAACTTCTTTAATCAATGAAGCTGGAAATTCATGATATTTTATAGGTGAATTTGGTAATTGATAAATAAGAGGAAGCACGTCAAAGTCTGAACCTTTGCCTTTCCATCCCAAATGATTAGCTAATTGCGTTATCTCGCGTTCTGATGGATCGCCTTTATCTTCATATCCTGCGTAACGTATTAATTGATTGTTATATATTTTAGGTGCATCAGTTGAAGAAAATATAGTGATATATGGTTTGATTTTACCGCCATTTGTTGCTTTGCTTAAATGATTATGAAGCGCATCTAAGAAATGTTGTTCTGTATAAATATCTCGTGCATCCACAACGTTTAATGATTCCCAAAATAAGCGGCCGACACATCGATTGGAATTACGCCATGCCATTTTAGCACCATAATTTAGTTCTTCATAAGTATGTGTATAAGTACCTGTTTGATTGATTTCTTTCTCTATCTCAGTGATACGTTTAGAAATAATATGATTTGAGTAATTTAATTCACCATACATAGTTTGGATAAAATTTTTAGCTTCTTCTAATAGCATATAAACACCTCAATAGTATTATAAGCGAGTAACTGATATAACACATACAATAAATACTTATGTCATGAATTTGTCGAATTAAAAAAATTAATTTTTAAATTAAAGACTATTATCGAAAATACTCACTATTATTGAATTGTGATAAAATATACAAAAAGGTTGTTAGGAGAGATGAGGGTGTATCGTTACGAAGATGATAGTTTAATGTTACATAATGATTTATATCAAATAAATATGGCAGAAAGTTACTGGAATGATGGTATTCATGAAAGAAATGCAGTGTTTGATTTGTATTTCAGAAATATGCCATTTGGAAGTGGATATGCTGTTTTTAATGGGTTGAAAAGAATGATTCAATTTATAGAAAACTTCCATTTTAGTGATTCTGATATCGAATATTTACAATTAATAGGATATAAAAATGATTTTTTAAAATATCTTAAAAATTTGAAATTTACAGGGAATATTCGCGCGATGCAAGAAGGGGAATTGTGTTTTGGGAATGAACCATTATTACGAGTAGAAGCGCCATTAATTCAAGCTCAACTTATTGAAACAATTTTACTTAATATTGTAAATTTTCATACGCTTATTACAACGAAAGCTAGTAGAATTCGTCAAGTTGCACCACAAGATACGTTAATGGAATTTGGTACACGACGTGCACAAGAAATTGATGCCGCAGTTTGGGGAGCACGTGCAGCATATATTGGTGGGTTTGATTCAACAAGTAATGTCCGAGCAGGTAAATTATTTGGTATTCCAGTTTCCGGAACTCATGCTCATGCACTCGTTCAAACATATGGTGATGAGTATAAAGCATTTAAGATTTATGCAGAACGACATAAAAATTGTGTGTTTTTAGTAGATACGTTCCACACTTTAAAATCTGGGGTACCAACTGCAATTAAAGTTGCAAAAGAATTAGGAGATTCCATTAATTTTATAGGTATAAGATTAGATTCTGGTGACATTGCATATTTATCGAAAAAAGCTCGTCGTATGCTTGATGATGCAGGCTTTAAAGACGCAAAAATCATTGCTTCAAATGATTTAGATGAGCAAACAATTACCAGTTTAAAGGCACAAGGTGCAAAAGTAGATTCTTGGGGTGTAGGGACTAAATTGATCACGGGTTATGATCAACCAGCCTTAGGAGCAGTTTATAAACTTGTCGCTGTTGAAAATAATAAGGGTGAATATGTAGATCGTATCAAGCTATCAAATAATGCGGAAAAAGTTACTACGCCTGGTAAGAAAAAAGTATATCGTATTATTAATACTAAAACTGGCAAGGCTGAAGGTGACTATATCACGCTTGAACATGAAAATCCTAATAAAGAAAAACCATTAAAGATGTTCCATCCAGTTCATACTTATAAAATGAAACATGTTAAGCATTTTGAAGCGGTTGATTTACATCATTCAATTTTCGAAAATGGTAAGTTAGTTTATGACTTACCAAGTGAAAAAGAAACTCAAGATTATTTAAAACAATCATTATCACAATTGTGGGAAGAAAATAAACGTTATTTAAATCCACAAGAATATCCAGTAGATTTAAGCACAAGTTGTTGGAATAATAAACAAAAGCGCATTCTTGAAGTGGCAGAACATGTTAAGGAAATGGAGGAAGACAATGACTAATTTACAAGATATTGTAGTAAAAGAAATGAAAGTAAAAAAACATATTGATAGTCAACAAGAAATTCGTGAGATTATCCAATTTATAAAAAATTATGTTCAATCACATACATTTATTAAGTCATTAGTACTTGGTATATCTGGTGGTCAAGATTCTACACTTACTGGTAAATTAGCGCAATTAGCAGTTGAAGAACTCCGTAAAGAAGGAAGAGAATGTCAATTTATAGCAGTTAAACTTCCCTATGGTAAACAAATGGATGCTGATGAAGTAGAAGATGCACTTCATTTTATTCAACCTGATGAAGTGATTACAGTTAATATTAAACCGGCAGTAGATCAAAGTGTAGCATCATTGAAAGAAGCGGGTATTGAACTTACAGACTTCCAAAGAGGAAATGAAAAAGCAAGAGAGCGCATGAAAGTACAATTTTCTATTGCTTCAAATCGTAGTGGTATTGTTATAGGAACGGACCATTCAGCTGAAAATATCACAGGTTTTTATACTAAATACGGTGATGGTGCTGCAGATATTGCACCTATTTTTGGACTGGATAAACGCCAAGGTAGACAGCTTTTGGAATATTTAGAAGCGCCATCACATTTATATGAAAAAGTGCCTACTGCTGATTTAGAAGATGATAAACCCCAATTACCTGATGAGGAAGCATTAGGGGTAACTTATAATCAAATTGATGACTACTTAGAGGGCAAAGAAGTACCAAGTGATGCAAAAACAACGATAGAGAATCATTATGTTAAAAATGCACATAAAAGAGAATTGGCATATACTCGCTATACTTGGCCTAAACATTCATATACAAAAGAATAAATGAATACGTTAATAATTAAATGATTTAATTACTATTAGTTTTTAGTGACAAAATTATTTGTGACTGATAAAATTATTTCGAATTTTAGTTAAATGAAATGAGGAATAATATGTCAGTAATAACGTCAAATCCATGGATAATGGTATTAGCGATATTCATCATTAACGTTTTTTATGTTACATTTCTTACAATGCGCACAATTTTAACGTTAAAAGGATATCGTTATATGGCAGCAGTAGTAAGTTTTCTTGAAGTTTTAATATATGTTGTTGGATTAGGGCTAGTGATGTCTAGTTTAGATCAAATTCAAAATATTATTGCATATGCCTTTGGATTCTCAATAGGTATCATTGTTGGAATGAAAATTGAAGAAAAGCTTGCATTAGGCTATACAGTTGTAAACGTAACATCTGCAGAATACGAGCTCGATTTACCTAAAGAGTTACGAAATTTAGGTTATGGTGTTACTCACTATGAAGCACATGGTAGAGATGGAAGTCGAATGGTAATGCAAATTTTAACACCTAGACGTTATGAACGAAAATTAATGGAAACTGTTCGTAGTTTAGATGAAAAAGCATTTATCATTGCGTATGAACCTAGAGCCATTCACGGTGGATTCTGGACTAAAGGTGTTCGAACTAAAAAAGTAAAAGCATATGAAGTAGAAGAAATAGAAAGTGTTGTGGAACATAGTGAAATTCAAGGTAAATGAAAATGAAACTATTTCAGATTGTATTGCACGTATGAGAAAAGAAGGATACATGCCAGTCAGACGTATTGAAAAACCTGTTTACTTTGAAGATAAACAAGGAAATATAAAGATATTACGACAAGATATTCAATTTGTTGGTAAGAAAATCGAAAACGACATTTAATAACTGCTCATATATAGGTCTTTGACACTTTAGAAGTCAGAGACCTTTTAATATTTTTATAAAGTTCGTAAACCTATATTCAATTAGAATAAAAAATCTTTATACTTTTAGTATAGAATCTGTTAAACTATAAATATAGAGTTAAATACGAACTATTTTACTTAAAAACGATTTAATGTACAGCTTTTTATAAAAATAATTACATAAGATAGGAGTTTAATAATGATTGAACGTTATTCAAGAGAAGAAATGTCGAGTATTTGGACAGACCAAAATAGATATGAAGCATGGTTAGAAGTGGAGATTCTTGCTTGTGAAGCCTGGAGCGAATTAGGGTATATTCCTAAGGACGACGTAAAAAAAATTCGTGAAAATGCTAAAGTTGATGTCAATCGTGCAAAAGAAATTGAACAAGAAACACGTCATGATGTAGTAGCATTTACAAGACAAGTATCTGAAACACTTGGAGAAGAACGTAAATGGGTTCATTATGGATTAACTTCTACAGATGTTGTAGATACTGCATTAAGTTATGTAATTAAACAAGCGAATGAAATTATTGAAAAAGATATTGAACGCTTTATTAAAGTACTTGAAGAAAAAGCTAAAAAATACAAATATACATTAATGATGGGTCGTACACACGGTGTTCATGCTGAGCCAACTACTTTTGGCGTAAAAATGGCATTATGGTATACAGAAATGAAACGTAATTTAAAACGTTTTAAAGAGGTACGTAAAGAAATTGAAGTTGGGAAAATGAGTGGTGCAGTAGGAACATTTGCCAATATCCCTCCTGAAATTGAAAGTTACGTTTGTAAACATCTTGGAATTGACACAGCCCCTGTATCAACTCAAACACTTCAACGTGATCGTCATGCTTATTACATTGCAACTTTAGCGTTAATTGCGACATCATTAGAAAAATTTGCTGTAGAAGTTCGTAATTTACAAAAAACTGAAACGAGAGAAGTTGAAGAAGCATTTGCAAAAGGTCAAAAAGGATCATCAGCAATGCCGCATAAACGTAATCCAATCGGTTCAGAAAATATTACAGGTATTTCAAGAGTGATTCGTGGTTATATTACGACTGCTTATGAAAATGTCCCATTATGGCATGAACGAGACATTTCTCATTCTTCTGCAGAGCGAGTTATGTTACCAGATGTAACAATTGCTTTAGACTATGCTTTAAACAGATTTACTAATATTATCGACCGTTTAACAGTATTTGAAGATAATATGAGAAATAATATCAATAAAACATTTGGTCTTATTTTCTCACAACGCGTTTTACTTGCATTGATTAATAAAGGTATGGTTCGTGAAGAAGCATACGATAAAGTACAACCTAAAGCAATGAAATCTTGGGAAACTAAAACATCTTTCCGTGAACTTATAGAACAAGATTCAACCATTACAAATGTTTTATCTAAAGAAGAATTAGACGAGTGTTTTGATCCAAAACATCATTTGAACCAAGTTGATACCATTTTTAAACGTGCTAATTTAGAATAGTTTACTAATATAGTTTTAGTATTTTCAATTGAAATAACTACACTTTAATTAATTAATGCGTTAAAATATAGTTATATTTAATTTGAAAATAGGGGTTGCTTGAGATGCAAATTGAAAAATTAAGAGGAGAAGCATTGGATGAATTATTTGATGCTATCTTAACACTTAAAGATAGAGAAGAATGTTATCAATTCTTTGATGATTTATGTACAGTCAATGAAATTCAATCTTTATCTCAAAGACTTCAAGTTGCTAAAATGATAAAGCAAGGTTTTACTTATGCAACTATAGAAAAGAAATCTGGTGCATCAACAGCTACGATATCTAGAGTTAAACGCTCACTGCAATGGGGTAATGATGCGTATACAATGATTTTAGATAGATTAAATGTTGAAACAAAAGAATAAATAAAGAGAGACAATTGCTTAGCTAAAAATAGCAATTGTCTCTTTTTTGTGAATATAATTTTTACAATTTATACTAGTATAAACTTAGTGTATTGATTTAGAATTGCAAAGGTAAAAATGCTATAATTTAGTGTATGTTAAAAGAAGGAGTTATGGATAATGTATGACATTAGAAAGTGGCAGCATGTATTTAAACTTGATCCTGCCAAAGAGATTAGCGACGAAAATTTAGAAGCCTTATGTATGTCAGATACTGATGCCATCATGATTGGGGGGACAGACGATGTAACTGAAGATAATGTCATTCATCTTATGAGTAGAGTTAGAAGATATCCATTACCTTTAGTACTAGAGGTTTCAAATTTAGATAGCGTAATGCCTGGCTTTGACTTTTATTTTATACCTTCAATATTAAATAGTAATGATGTGACGTATCATAATGGTTTGCTTCATAAAGCATTAAAACAATATGGTCATATGATTAATTTTGAAGAAGTGATGCTTGAAGGGTATGTCGTTCTTAATCCAGATAGTAAAGTAGCCAAACTTACGCAATCAAATACTCAGTTAGATGTTGAAGATATTGAAGCTTATGCTCAACTCGTTGAAGAAATGTATAAGTTGCCAATTTTGTATTTAGAATATAGTGGTACATATGGAGATAAAGATATTGTAAAAGCCGCTTCCCAAATGTTAACCCATACACAATTATTTTATGGTGGCGGTATTAGTTCTTTAACTGAAGCTAAAGAAATGAAAAACTATGCCGATACAATTATTGTAGGTAATATTATATACTCAGATATTAAAAAAGCTTTAAAAACTGTAAAAATAAAGAAGGAGTCGAAATAATGAATTCTCTAGTAAGTAATATGAATAAAGAACAAAGTGAAGCAGTTAGAACGACAGAAGGTCCTCTGCTTATCATGGCTGGCGCAGGTTCAGGTAAAACAAGGGTGTTAACACATCGCATAGCCTACTTATTAGATGAAAAAGATGTGTCTCCGTATAACATTTTAGCTATTACCTTTACTAATAAAGCTGCAAAAGAAATGAAAGAGCGTGTGGAACACTTGGTTGGTGAAGAAGCTCAAGTGATTTGGATGTCAACGTTCCATTCAATGTGTGTAAAGATTTTAAGAAGAGATGCAGATCGTATTGGAATTGAACGCAACTTTACCATTATTGATCCAACTGATCAAAAATCTGTAATTAAAGATGTACTTAAAAATGAAAATATTGATAGTAAACGTTTTGAACCGAGAATGTTTATTGGTGCCATCAGTAATTTAAAAAATGAATTGAAAACGCCCGAAGATGCGATGAAAGAAGCAAATGATTTTCATTCACAAATGGTTGCAACAGTATATAGTGGATATCAACGTCAACTGTCTAGAAATGAAGCATTGGATTTTGATGATTTAATCATGAAAACGATTCGTTTATTTGAACGTGTACCAGATGCATTAGAATACTATCAAAATAAATTTCAATACATCCATGTAGATGAGTATCAAGATACA